>JBOHXA010000460.1:0-4412 GCA_050737335.1 Limisphaerales bacterium
AGCGGGGTCCGACCCCTTCGATTTTTCCAGAATAAAGAGGCGATTTGTGCAGATTATCGCGAATGACCTTAGCGGTCTTTTCGTTGGTAAAAGTGATGTGACATGGCAATTGGCCATTTAGCTTTGCCAGGACAGAACCGGGTGGATATTTGGTTTTGTCGGATGTTCCGCGAAATCGGCAGTCGGATTGTTCCACGTGGAACAATTCGTCCTTCCAATGGGTAAAATATGGAACTGGCTCATCCCCCGGTTGCAGTTCGGTAACGGAAAAGTCAATAGAACGACGCAGAAGGCGCGGAGGCGTCCCTGTTTTTAGTCTAGCGAGTTCTAATCCAATCTCCTTGAGAGAACCTGATAAACTCGAAGCGGCCACATCCCCAGCCCGACCGCCGGATTGCTGGTTAAATCCAATATGCATGAGGCCGCGCAGGAATGTGCCGGTGGTAATAACGATAGTCGTGCCGTGATGTTGGACTTCCAAAGTGGTTTCCACGCCGTAAGCCACGCCATCTTTATGCAAAATCTTGGAGGTTTGGCCTTGTTTGACGTCCAGGTTAGGCGTTGTTTCACATACCCATTTTAAACGGAACTGGTAATGCTTCTTATCGCACTGGGCCCGTGGCGCCCAGACTGCCGGGCCTTTTCTGGTGTTCAGCATCCGAAACTGCAAGCCGGTCATGTCCGTCGCTTTTCCCATCTCACCGCCTAAGGCATCAATCTCCCTCGCTAAATGGCCTTTAGCCAGGCCACCAATAGCCGGGTTACAAGACATTTGGCCGATCGAATCCACATTCATTGTCAACAGCAGTGTTTCACAACCCATTCGTGCCGAAGCCAGGGCCGCCTCAATGCCAGCATGACCGGCACCAATGACAATGACATCGTAATGTTTTGGATAAAGAAACATTTCCGCAATAAAAGATGATTAACTAACAATAACGTTACCGTTAAGAATTATAGGCCATATTTAGACAGTATTCCACATAAGATAACGTTAACTACACTTATATTCGGTGTTTGCAGTTATGGGACATGGTTTTGATCCGGGAGAAACGCCCGACTGCACCCGGTGGCCAGTCTCGACCAGGCCGGTTGCTACAAGCTCAAGCGCCAATGGAATTTGAGACGGCAATTTTTGGATCGTAGCATTCATTCAGGAGGAATAAAGTAGGCATTGTTTTAAAAACCGCAACACTGAATACGGGACGCGGGACGGGGAGGCTCGGAAGCAGATTTTTCAATGCCATTCGCAGAAAATCGGATCTTTTCCGCCGGTCGAGACTGTTAAAGTAGGTGGCTCATGCATTTATTTCAAATAAAGACCTTTCTACCGCTGCTCGCCTTGTTGCCATGTCATTGCGCGCTGGGCCAATTGTTGAGTGTTGATATCAACGGCCAGTCTTCGCAGGCATCTCAAAGCACCGCGGCGGGGTGGTTATTGAAGTGACCAATTTGAATGACAGCGGTCCGGGCAGTTATCGCGCGGCCATCGAGGCCAGCGGACCGCGGACCGTTGTGTTCGACGTCTCTGGAATTATTTGGCTCCAGTCGCCTTGTATCATTGGGAACGGATATGTGACGATCGCCGGCCAGACGGCGCCCGGAGACGGCATTTGTATCGCCAACTTCCGCGCCGGCTGCGGCGGGCCAAACGACGTGATCATGCGATTCATGCATTTCCGGGTGGGCGATCACGAGGAGCAATCCATGGATGCGATGAGTCCCGGCTCGGCGACCTACGGCATTTTTGATCACCTGACGTCAAGTTGGTCGCTGGACGTGGCCTGCAATTCCCTGCAAAGCGGCGGCGTCGGCAGCGGGTCGGCGATGACCAGCTACCAGCACAATATCATTTCCGAGCCGCTGCGTTATTCCTATCATTACAATGACAGTGAGCGCGCCGCGACCGGTTGCACCAATTGTTATCAGCCGCACGCCTTCGCGGCCTCGATCAGTGGTGAAATCGGCAGCTATCATCACAACCTCATCACTCATTCAACGGACCGGAACTGGTCTTTGGCGGGCGGGCTGGACCAATCGGTGCATTACGCCGGTTCACTGGATATTCGAAACAACGTGGTCTATAACTGGACGGCCCGCACCACGGATGGCGGCGTCGCGCGGCTCGATTACGTCAATAATTATTACAAGCCTTATATGGCAAACCATCCGGTCACGTGGCTGTTGAAGCTGGATTCCATCAACACCAACTGGGGCACGGAATACATTTACATGAGCGGGAACGTGATGCAGGGCGAACCGTATTATAGCAACAATTGGATGGGCGGTTCGTTCGTCAACGGATTGCCCCTGAACGGCCTGGTGGTGACAAACACCGAAATTTTTCCATCCTGCGTGACCACCCAGACCGCGAGCAATGCCTATGAAGTCGTGCTCTCTGACGTGGGTTGCAACGAGCCGAGGGAGGACCTGATAGACCAGCGGACCATTGGCGAAGTTCTGGATGGGTCCACACATTACGAAGGCACCAACGGCCCGAATTATACCATTAACGGCGTTTTGCAGGATGACCGGGGGCCTGACAATCCGGGCTTCATTGACTCCCAGACGGACGTGCATGATTATCAATCCACCAATTCGGCGCTGTCGAATTATTCGCCGAACGCGCCCTGGCCTCCATACTATACCTGCAATGTGCCCATTGACTCCGATCACGACGGCTTGCCCGATTGGTGGGAACTGCTCCACGGCACGAATCCTAATTCTCCGGCCGGCGATTTCTCCGACGACAACGCCGACCCGGACGGCGATGGTTACACGGACCTGGAAGACTACCTGAATTGGCTGGCGGGGATCCACCTCGATTGCGACCGCAACGGTTACGTGGACGTGGATCTGACGCAATATACGCGTGGTTTTACCAATAACCTGCCGGTCTATGCCGTTTCCAATTCCACAAACGGCGCCGTTGCGCTCCTGGCCGGCGGAAGTGTCGCGCGTTTCACGCCATCGGCGGGTTTTCACGGCCTGGGCGCATTCCAATTTGTGGTGACGGACGGGTCCGGTTTTTCATACACGAACAACATCGGCATCCACGTCTGGGCCAACCCGCAATCGCACCTGGCCTGCTCACTTTTGGACGCCGTCCCCCAGTTGAGGTTTACCGGGGAGGCGGGGTTCTATTACCTGCTGCAATATTCCGATGATTTGGCCCATTGGACGACCTGGACCCATGTCACGGCCACGGCGTCGGCCCAAACGTTTGTCCCGCCCGGCTACCCAAATCCTTCCGTCCGGTTTTATCGGGCGATATCGGTCGAGTGATTATAAGTCTCCGCGTCAATCGCTCGGAGATTTGGAAATATTAATATCGTTAAATATCTGTTGCTCGACGTTAGGCGTGGCCTATAATGCGGCCTTGTTATGGACATACTAAACCTTACAGCATCACAACTAAAGCACGCGGCGGAGATCAAAGAAAAAATTTCCGCGTTGGAAGCCGAGCTTCAATCTTTCATTCGCGGCGCTGGCGTCAACGGCGCCCCGTCGTCGGCTGGAGCGCGGAGGAATCGCATGAGCGCCGCCGGGCGGGCGAGAATCATCGCCGCGCAAAAAGCACGATGGGCGAAGGCCAAAGGTGGCCGGAGCAAGCCCGCCGGCGCGTTTAAAAGGCGGACCTTGAGCGCCGCCGCGAAGGCCAAAATTGCCGCCGCGGCGCGAGCGCGCTGGGCCAGGGCCAAAGCCGCTGGACGACGTTCGCTTTAACCTTTGCCGCGAGTCATCCGGGGCCGTTCCTGGCGGAGAAAGTTTGCCAAAACCCGCCGTCTTGTTGCCTCGCCGGGAGAGGCGCGGAGGCGGGGACTTTTTCCGTTCC
The DNA here is from genome assembly GCA_050737335.1 of Limisphaerales bacterium. Classification (GTDB taxonomy): domain Bacteria; phylum Verrucomicrobiota; class Verrucomicrobiia; order Limisphaerales; family UBA11358; genus UBA11358. Next base: position 3,836 of record JBOHXA010000460.1, read on the forward strand.
TGCCACACGTCAACCGGCGCCATCCTGCTGGAACGTTCGTTTGACCTTGCCAAAATCGGGCCGTTGGGTTCAAGCTTTGCGGCGATATGGCAACCAAACAAATCGTCAAGCCGTCGAAGTCCCCCGCGGCGGTCGGGCCTTACAATCACGCGGTGCGCGTTGGCGACCTTCTTTTTTGCGCGGGACAAATCCCGATAAATCCCAGGGACGGCAATCTCATTGCCGGAGACATCAAAGCGCAGACCCGCCAGGTGTTGGAAAACGTCAAAGCCATTCTGGAAGATCAGCACCTGACATTTGCCAGCGTCGTTAAGAGCACCGTTTTTCTGGCCAGCCTTGCGGATTTTGCCGGGATGAATGAAATCTATGCGAAGTATTTTACGGAAAATTTCCCGGCGCGCTCGACGATCCAGGTCGCCGCGCTGCCTAAAGGGGCAGGCGTGGAAATTGAAGTCATTGCGCACTTCTAAAATGAAACCGGTAAACGGTCTCGGGAAAAATCCGTTCGCGGATTTGTGGTGGTTGAGGCCAGACGGTTATTAACCAAATCCAGACAAGATGCCGCTGGGTATAGACC
>JBOHXA010000461.1:0-11281 GCA_050737335.1 Limisphaerales bacterium
GGTTTGAGCAACGTGGCGGCTCTGGCGCACTTTGGCGGAGTGACGACGGGAATCGTATTCTGGCTGGTTTGGAGGAAATTAACGGCGAGCCGCCAGCTTGAGGTTCCGATGTGACGCCTGGCCGACGGCGGCCCGACAGTCTGGGTTTCGCCGCTACCTCGGTTTTGATTCCAACTTAAACTTTTGCAAGAGCCAACGGAGTACCGCTTCCTGGTCATCAATCGTGGCGCGCCGAATTTGGGCGAGCAAATGCACCCGGTCCGGCCTGGGAAGAGCGGTGTTCTGAAGACCCTCATTGCAGTTTGTGCAGACCGCGCGGAGGTTGAGAGGGGAATCGTCACCACCCTTGGATTTGTCCTTACTGTGGCCCATCGCGAGCCGGATCGTCCGGTATGGGTTCAATGGGTCCCCGGGAAACAATCAGCCTTCAAAATCAGGACTTGCCGCGGGCTCCTGCGCGAGAATAGCCGGGGCATTCATTCTGGAGGCCGCATCCGACTCACGGCTTCTGAGAAACGCCGATTTTGCGTCGGCCAATTCAGGTGCTGTCTTTAAAAGCAATTCGGTGACAAATTCGGCCAGGCCCTGGTCTGTCTGAAACAGCAGCCTCAACAGAATTGGCGATTTCAAAACATTGAACCTTCGGTAACCTTTTGCAGTCGAATTTCTCAATGAGTGCGAGCACAATCACGCGCCGGAAGTTCCTCGGCCGGGCGGCCCTTGGCGCCGCCGCTGCCGTGACGTTCCCCAATATCCTCCAGGCGCAAAAAACGTCGCCGCCGCGTCCCAATGTCCTGTTCCTGATGTCCGACGATTGCCGGGTCGAATTGGGCTGCTACGGCAGTATGTTTGATGCGATGACGCCAAACCTGGACGCGCTGGCCAGGTCCGGCGTCCGCTTCGACCGCAATTTCTGCCAATTTCCGCTCTGCAATCCCTCTCGCGCCTCGCTGCTCACCGGGCGCAACCCCACCAAAACCAGCGTGCTCGGAAATCGAACAAATTTCCGCGTCGCCCACCCCGACTGGGTGAGCCTGCCGCAGTTGTTCCGCCAAAACGGATATGTCACCGTCCGCGCCGGGAAGATTTTCCACGGCGGCATTGACGATCCCAAGGCGTGGGACGACGCCACGCCCTGGACGGTGGCCGATGAAGGCGGCATGCAGTCCCACGGCATCGGACATGTTTTCGACACTTCAAAGATCGCCGAGCGCTCTGAACGCGACTTGCGTTCGCCTAAATTCGCGCCGATCACGGCCGATGAGAGCGAGGGTCGCCGGCGCGCCCAATACTCGGACCGCATCGTTCTGCTCGACGGCAACGGCGAGAGCCACGGCGATTATCACACCGCCGACCATACCATCGCCAATCTCGAGAAATACAAGGACCGTCCGTTTTTCATTGCCTGCGGATTTGTGAAACCGCACAGCCCGCCCACGGCGCCGGAAAAATTCTTTGACCGGTATGATCCGGACAAGATCAAGCTGACTCCGGATTTCGCTCCCTGGCCCGCCGTGCCGCCCGGTTTTCCTCGCGCCGCCATCCGTCCGCGCAATGCCGATTTATTCATCGGTCGCGGCGCCAGTGAAGCCGAGGCCCGCGAAGTCATTCGCGCCTATATCGCCTCGATTTCCTGGATGGACTGGAACGTCGGCCGCGTGCTCGCGGAACTGGACCGCCTGGGCCTGCGCCGCACGACGATTATCGTCTTTCTGGCCGATCACGGCTATCAGCTTGGTGAAAAAGGAAAATGGTCCAAGGCCGGTTCGCTGTTTGAAATGGGCACGCGCGTTCCGCTGATGATTTCCGCGCCTGGCGCGGGAGGCAACGGACAAACCTGCGCGCGCGTCGTCCAATCGCTCGACCTTTATCCGACGCTCGCGGAACTGTGCGGCCTGCCCAAATCGCCCGAACTCGAAGGCACCAGCTTCGCCTCGATGCTGAAAAATCCGCCGGCAGCCTGGGACAAACCGGCCTTCAGCATCTGGAGCGAGGACGGGAGAACGATTCATGGCACGGCTGTGCGCACCGAGCGCTGGCGCTACGCCGAATACGGCAAGGACGGCGTGAACGGCGCCATGTTGCTGGACCCGTACAATGACCCGCTTGAGTTGAAGAACCTGGCCAACGACGACCAATATAAATCCGTGTGCGCTGAACTTTCTGTTTTGACCCGCGGCTACGCCGCCACCCTGGACAAGGCGGGGGCGTAACAAGGGCGCGGGCAGGGTTTGAAGGCCTTGGAATTGACCGAAGAGTTCGCCCGTTCGCGGGCTTTCGCCGTCTGAACGTTTTGGGGAACGTTGACCCAGATCATGATCCCGGGCGTTGCCAAACCATTTTTAATAATTTTTCGAATCAGTTTGAGTTCAGTCGGGCCCTGTGGCAGTCTCCGGTCCCGGTGAATAAGCTATCCATTTACATCGTGATCGGCGCTCTCATCGCATGGAGACTGTATCGCCGTATCCGCCGCAACATCGGCCGGCAACAATTGCAGCCGCGGCGGAGTGTATTCCGCCTGGTTATGATTTGCCTTGCCGGCGTTTTCGTTTCTGTCGTCGGGCTGCATCACCCGATCGTGCTGGCGGGATTTGGGGCTGGAATTGCGGCGGGCGCCATTTTGGGATTTGCAGGTCTGCGGCTGACGCGGTTTGAGACAACCGAAGCAGGCCATTTCTACACGCCTGATACCCGGATTGGCGTGGGACTTTCTGTATTGGTCCTTGGACGGATAATCTACCGTCAGGCAGCGCTAACCAACCATGCCACGGCCATCGCGCCCGGCCAACCGCCGCCCATGGGCAGTCCATTGACGTTTTTCATCTTTGGGCTCTCCCTCGGCTATTCCATCGTCTATTACATCGGCCTGCTTGTCCATACCCATGACAAAAGCCCGGCGAGTGTGGCGGCTTCCTCTCCGCCTGCCGCGCCATTGTCGGGCGACGAGGGCAGCGTTGGTGGATAAGGCGGCTCTGTTGATTTGAACGTCCGCCTGCTCTCACGAGCACCGTTGAGCTTGCAAACCCCCGACCAAACCGAAACCGCCTCAACGCTTCGACGGTCTTGCCGCGCCGAAGCCAGGCGGAGGCGGGCCAACGCTTCACCGCATTAACATGACGGTACTGCAAGCCATTCAAAAGAGCGCTGAATTTCTGGCAAAACGGGATGTTGAATCCCCGCGTCTCCAGTCCGAATTGCTTTTGGCCCATGTGCTGAAGATGCCGCGTATGAAGCTATACTTGAACTTCGAGCGCGTCGTCGGCGAACAGGAAACGGAGTGGCTCCGGCAATTGGTTAAGCGGCGCGGCCAGCGTGAGCCGCTTCAGCATATCATCGGTTCAACCTCATTCTGCGGATTTGAGATTTCCGTGGACCGTCGCGCCCTGGTGCCGCGGCCTGAAACTGAAATCCTCGCCGAAGCCGGCTGGACTTTTCTGGCCGCCTGCGGGACCGGGCAAAACGCCCTGGACGTTGGAACCGGCACAGGCTGCATCGCAATTGCCCTTGCTGCCAAATGCCCGAATGTGCGCATCACAGCCACCGATGCGTCCCCGGATGCCCTTGCCCTGGCTGCCGAAAATGCCCGCAAAAACAATGTGTCCAATCGTTTGGATTTTTTTCAAGGGAACGGTTTTGCGGCCGCGCCCGGAGGCGCGCAATTTGAATTAATCATAAGCAATCCGCCCTATATTCCAACGGCGGAGATCGGGACGCTGCAGCCCGAGGTGCGCGATTTTGACCCGCGCGGCGCCCTTGATGGCGGCGCGGACGGGCTGGATTTTTACCGGATGTTTGCCGCGGAGGCAGGGCCATTCTTAAAATCGGGCGGAAAATTAATGCTCGAATTTGGCGACGGTCAGGCGCCGGCCATTCGGAAGTTGTTTGAAGATGAAAAGTGGATTGTCCAAGCCGTCAAAGACGATTACAGTCAACGCGCAAGAATTTTAATCGCATCATGGAAAGTTTCTTAATCAAAGGCGGACGGCCCTTGCGTGGCGAAGTCACCATTAGTGGAAGCAAAAACGCGGCGTTGCCCATCATGGCCGCCACGCTGCTCACTGATGAACCGTGCGTCATCCGCGGCGTGCCCGATCTGAGCGACACCGGATTTATGGCCCGGATCCTCAAATCGCTCGGCGCGGATGCCAAAATGGAACATGGAACGTTGTCCGTTCGCGCGAAAAAAATCCACGGCCACGCCGATTATGACCTGGTGCGCAAAATGCGAGGTTCCATTTGTGTGGCGGGACCGTTGCTGGGACGTTTGCGCAGGGCGCAGATTTCCCTGCCCGGCGGGTGCGTCATTGGCGCGCGGCCAATCAACCTCCACTTGAAGGGGTTTGAGGCGCTGGGAGCAAAGATTGAAATTGCGAGCGGCTACGTCAATGCCTCGGCGAAAAAGCTGGTTGGGGGCACGACTTTTCTGGGCGGGCGCGCCGGTTCGACGGTCCTGGGCACGGCCAATGTGATGATGGTGGCCGCCCTGGCGCACGGCGTGACAGTGATCGAGAGCGCCGCCTGCGAACCCGAAGTGGTGGATTTGGCCAATTTTTTAAATGCGATGGGGGCGCAGGTTTCAGGCGCGGGCAGCCCAACCATCACCATTACCGGCGTCAAAAAGCTCCACGGTGCGGAACATAAGATCATTCCCGACCGTATCGAGACGGCCACATTTGCAATGGCCGCGGCCGCCACCAACGGAGAAGTGACGATCAAAAATTGCCGGCCAGACCATTTGCGCGCGGTGCTCGACAAATTGCATGAAGCCGCCGTAGTGGTGGAACAGCGTGGGGAAACATTGACGGTGCGCCGTGGAAAGCAATTGAAAGCCGCGGACGTGACCACGCTGCCCTATTCGGGCTATCCCACCGACGCCCAGGCGCAGATGATGTCGCTGCTCACGCTGGCTCCAGGCATCAGCATTATCACGGAAAGAATTTTCGAGTCGCGGTTCATGCACGTGAGCGAACTGGCCCGGCTCGGCGCGGACATCGAGATCGAGGGACCCAGCGCCATTGTCAAAGGCGGCAGGCCATTAAGCGGCGCTCCGGTCATGGCGAGCGACCTCCGCGCCAGCGCCGCCCTGGTCATCGCCGGCCTGGCCGCCAAAGGCCAAACGCAGGTCAACCGCATCTATCACCTGGACCGAGGCTACGAAAAAATGGACGTGAAACTGCGCAAACTGGGCGCGAAAATTCAAAGGGTCGAGGGGCAATGAAGGAATTGGCGGTTGAATCCGCGCGATTTTGCCGTTAAAACAACGTATGAGCATTGAAGCTCTCAAACAGGAACCGCGCGCATTGAACCCGGACGAACAGCGTCGTTTGACCGCATTTCTTGTGTCGCTGGAAGACGCTCGCGACGAAGGATACCGCAAAAGCTTGCCGATAAAATTGACCGGCCGGCCTCAGATTTGCCACGTTGGAGGAGTTGGACCGTCGTGGCACTTTGACGGACAACAACGTTAGTTCCCGCACCGATCACCGAACCTGGCCACACCCGGTCAAGGGCATCGTATCTGATCAAAAATAAAGAACGCGCGCCTTTTTGGGCGCGCGTCATGTTTCCCCACTTGTCCCCTGGCGTTTATGCCGCCAAAAGGTCGCGGCTCTTTTTCAGTATGCGCGCCTGGCGCCGGCTTTGCAGAACGGCAGCGGCGGCTTTTTCCTCAAACAGCGCCGGAAAAGCCAGTAACGGAACAGGCGTGGTCCATGCCAGGGCGGCGGCCTCGTTGGCCGCGTCCCGCAATGGCCCTTCCCATTTGGCGCCGGCTTCGCGCTGCCGGATCACCAGCAATCGGCCCTTGAGCCGCTCGAATTCGCTTTCATGAATGGCGCGAAACGCGTCCATCGGCTGCGCTTCGAACCGGCTTTCGGTCCCAAATTCAGCGCGCAGAGCAATTCTCTTCGTATTCATGTTGTTCCTTTCTTTGTTGTTATAAGGCAAAAAACCCGCGATTGACTGGCAATCGCGGGTTTTAGAAATTCTTTGGCTCAATCACCGATGCATTTCCGCGATACCAGAAGCATGAGAGCGCGCCGTCCTGGCCATCCAGCCGGTTTCAGGCGCAGACATCAATTTGACAATCATGCTTGGCATTTTTGCTTTAAATTGGCTAAACCAATCAGGGCTATATAGAACTATAACATTCGCCGTTTGTCAAAAAGAATTTCGCGCAAAATTGCCTTTTATCAAATAGCCCTGTAAATTGACATGAATTATGAGCGATAAACCCTTGAAAATGGTCAAGTGCGGCTGGTGCGAAAACACCATGTTCATCCCAGGGGATTTGCCTCCGTTGGGGACGGAGCCATGCACCAAGTGCGGGCACCCGGTGATGATGCCAATGCAATTGCATCAGTTTGAATTGAGAAGTCTCATTGGCTCGGGTGGCAACGGAAATGTGTATCGGGCATGGGATACCCGGCTCGAGCGATTTGTAGCGGTCAAGCTGCTGAAAAAGGAACTAATGCAGGACACCAAGGCAATGGAGGCTTTTTATCGCGAGGCCCGCGCGTGCGCCCGGCTTAACCATACCAATATCATTCACATCTATACGTTCGATGAATGGGAAGAACAACAGTTTTTGGTCATGGAATTGGCCGACCGTGGAAGCCTGGACCAAAAAATTGATAAACTGCGCAACCTTCAGGAATTGGAGGTTCTCGATATTGGGATCGCCATTGCCGAGGCCCTGGACATGGCGCTCAAACACAATTTACTCCATCGGGACATTAAGCCGGGCAATATCCTGTTCAACGCCGACCATCAACCCAAGCTGGTGGATTTTGGACTGGCCCGAAACGTGGAAGCAGAAGTCGAAAATAGCGATGTGACCGAAGGCACTCCTTATTATGTTGCCCCGGAAAAAATCAAGCGGGAGCCGGAGACCTTTTTGTCTGATATGTATAGCCTGGGCGCGACCCTTTACCATGCGGTGACCGGGCACGTGCCATTTGACGCGCCCACCGTTGAGGAATTGGTGGCCGCGCAGGTTCACACTCAACTCACTCCTCCAAATCTTGTCGTGACGGAAATCACGCAGCACACGAGCGACGCCCTGGTGCGGTCTCTGGCAAAAAATCCGGCCGACCGGTTTCTCAGCTACGAAGATTTTATCATGGCCATGGAAGCGGCGCGCAGCCTCCTGTTGCGGGCACAATCGCAGGCGCCTCAGCAAAAACCAAAAGCGCTGACGAGTTGGTGGAGAAGAGGCGGATGAGAATTGCAATAATGGATTGCGGGGTTGGCGCCCGACGCAGGCGCCGGATTTTGCCCTGGAATTCAGAGCCGCGCGGGTCCGCAATCGATTCCTTTTTCGGAGCAGGCGCGCGACGGCCATACCCCGGTTATCCGACATTCCAAGAATCCGCTAATCCATTTTCCTGACGTCCACGGCTTCCATTCCCGCCGCCCGTATCGCCTGTAATCCCAGGTCGGTGTCTTCGTAGGCCCTGCAATGTTGGGGTTCCACTCCGATGCGCCGGGCCGCCTCCAGGAAAATGTCCGGCGCCGGCTTTTGCCGTTTCACCATTTCGCTGGTGACGACCGCGTTGAATAAATGCAAAATGTCCAGGTGTTTGAGCACCTGCGAGATGGTCATCTGTGTGCCGCCCGATGCCACCGCCATCGGAATTTTTCCGAAATTGGCCCGGGCGATTTCCACGACCGCATGCACCGGCTGCACTTGTGACAGATAAGGCAAATACATGTTTTCCTTTTCATGCCCGGCTGCCGCGTGATCCAGCGTCACGCCTTGTTCATGTGCCAGCATTTTGAGAATGTCGCGCGACGGCACTCCGCCTAGCGAATAAAACCGGTCCATTGGAAAGTGCAATTTGTATTTTTGAGCAATCACCTGCCATGCGCGCCAATGCATCGGCATCGTGTCCGCCAAAGTCCCGTCGCAATCGAAAATCAGTCCTTTTGGTTCCATAGTTTTATTACCTTTATTCAGGATGGTCTTGCCTGTTCCCGAGGCGCCCCTTCACCGTTTCCATATTCTTGCCGCCGCGCAGTCCGCAAAAAGGGACCAAGGCGGGTCAACGTTTCAACGGCGGGAGATGATCATTGCAACAAGTCCTCGCTGGACAAAACCTGCGATTGCATCCTGCTGACAATCATGCGCGCGCGCGTCAAGGCCGTGTCACGGGTTTCCCCCAAAAACGACTTCAATTCCACGCGCACCGCCGCTATCGGATCCCCATTGCGATCAGTTAATGGCATCGTTACCGCAACGGTGCCGTGGCCCCGACCAAAATAAATCGAGCCATTGTTAATGGCACCTTTTTCCGCGTCCGTTCCCGCGCTGCCCAACTCCGAAGCCCTGTTGCTGGCAATAATCCGCGGCGCGCCGGACTTGTCGAGCGCATAAATCCGCAACTGGAGAATGCGCGGCTCCTGCTCCATGATGTTTTGCACCATCATTTGCGCCATGGGCACAACCGGCGCGTAATCGATTGTCGTATCACCGAAATGCGTTAATGAATCTGACATCGTCCAGAATCCTATTCTTCCGGATGCAAATGTCATGGGGGTCGTCACCGGCGGGGCCATATTCCCGTCCAGCCAGCAGTTGATTTGATTTCCCTGGCACCGAACTTTCATGGTATGCCAAGCGCCAGCGGTGATGTTCACGCCCACGGTCGCGGGGTCCGCAAATTTTCCGTTGACCATTTTGTAGAAACGCAAATCGTGGCCCAGCGCGCTCACGCGAATCACATAAAAATTGGATGGATTTTGATACCGAAACACAATACCGGCCATTTGTTCATCCACGCCGTTGAGAATCTTGAACCGCGTTGTCAGCGTGAAGTCCTTGAAAGTTTCCTTGTCATAAATGAGCATCGGAAATCGGTTTTCCGCGGGGTCTGTATCCAACTGCGCAAGCACGGAAATGTGGTTCATGACCGGCGCATGGGACGAATGAAACGGAGCGAACGCCGACGGCATCTCGTCCGTCACAATTTTCCAGTCACCCGGTCTGCCGTTGCCCGCCAGGGCGCTTTCAAAATCGTTCGTCAGCGATCGGCCTTGTGAAAAATCGCCGAAATTGATCCTGATTTCCGCCCCGGCAACCGGCAAGGCAACGCATAAACAAAAGAAAAAAAATAGACTTCGCATACCACCCAGCCTATCAAAAATCCGGGACGAGGGAAACGTTTCCGACCGCCGGGCGGCCCGCATCTGAATTTTGTGAATGGAGCCGGAGACGATGCGCCGCCTGCGTTTTGGCTTTCCTTTAAAGCCGGGATCGGCATAGCGCGACTGCGATGGCCGACTGCTCCGCGGGTTGAAAGTCCCCGTGAAGCGGGCTGACCGGGCATTTTTAATTTTTATTTTTCATTCTTCGGGTTAAACTCGGGCACGAAGATGAAAGTTTTTTGCGCAGTTGCGACCGTATTGCTCGTGAGCTTGTGCCTGCCTATGCGCGCCGAACTGGTGGACGCCATTTCCGCCGTGGTTAACGACAAGGTCATTACGTATAGCGAAGTCCAAAGTTTTACCGCGCCGGCGGTGGAAGTTTTGCAGCGCGAGTTTGCCGATCAACCGCAGTTATACCAGCAAAAGCTCGATGCCACGCTCAACGACGGACTCGAAACGTTGGTCGAAGATGAATTGATCCTTCACGAATTTGCGACCAAATACGCTCCACTGCCGAACGCAACCGTGGACGAATGGGTTGATGACCGCATCAAACAGCAATTTGGAGACCGCCATACCTGCATCCAAACGCTCGAGGCGCAGGGCATCACCTTTGAAAAATACCGGCAGGACGTCCGCGACCAAATCATTATCGAGCAATTGCGCATGCAGAAGCGCGACCAGGATAAAATCATCATTTCGCCCTACAAAATCGAAACGTACTACAAACTGCACCAGGACGACTTCAAAGTGGGCGACCAGGTGAAGGTGCAAATGATCGTGATAAACAAAATCGCTCCGGATGATTCCGCGGCCCGGCAAAGGGCTGACCAACTCCTGGAGGACCTGAAGAAAGGGTCATCGTTCCAGCAACTGGCTTCGCTGTATTCGCAGGACCCTGAGCAAAAGAGCAGCGATTGGATTGAAACGTCCGTTCTTCGCAAAGAGCTTGCCGACGTCGTAAAGACTCTCAAGCCGGGCAATATCAGCGGAGTCATCGAAACATCCGATGAATGCTACATCGTCCAGTTGGAAGACCGGCGGCCGGCCCATGTCAAACCGCTCAATGACGTGCGCGGCGCCATTAATACCACGTTGCGCACTCAGGAGCAGAAGCAGATAGAAAAGCGCTGGATTGACTCTCTCAAGAGAAAGGCTTTCATTCGCTATTTCGCCGGTCCCACCCCGGAATGAGCGCGAATCCGCGGAAACCGCTTCCACGCGCGCGCGCGCCCGCGGCACGCTCGCCATGAGGCGCGAGGCCCTGCCCGCCATAGCATCAGCGATGGAGGACCAACGATTCAAACTTAAGCTCCTTATTTTATCATGCGCATCGGCATTACACTCGGAGACGTGACCGGCGTCGGCCCGGAAGTGGCGCTCAAAGCCGTTGCCGCTGAATCCAAAAATGATGACAATCAATACGAGTTCATCGGCGACGAAAACATTCTTTTTCGGCTGAATGACAAACTGCCGACTCCTCTGCCGTTGATCGCATTGCCAGAGTCTGACCGCTCCAATCGGCAATCCGAAATCCGCAATGCGCGATCGCAAGGCCGGTTCTTCATCACGAATCCGTTTCAAAGGAAGCTGCCGTCCAAATTGCCCGCTGGTTCAACCATTGCCGCCAGGGCGGCCATGGCTGCGTTACTGGATGGGGCGAAATGTTGTTTGCGCGGGGAATTGGCGGCGCTCGTCACCGGGCCGGTGAACAAAGAGGCTATCATTCGCGCCGGCCATAAAGACTTTGTCGGCCAAACGGAATTCCTGTCGGGCCTGGCCGGGGCAAAACGGACGGCCATGATGCTGCTGGGCCGCGATGACCGCGACCGCTGGCTCCGCGTGGCGCTGGCGACCGTCCACGTGGCGCTTAAAGCCGTGCCAAAAAGCTGACCACCGAAAAGATTGCGCTGGCAATTGAGTTGGCGGCGCAGGCCTGCCGCGATTTGCGCCTGCCCCGGGCGCGCGTTGCCGTTGCCGGCTTAAACCCGCATGCCGGCGAAGGCGGCAAATTAGGCGAGGAGGAAATTAAAATGATTTCGCCGGTCATTTCGGCGATGACGAAAAAAGGCTTTGACGTGGTGGGGCCGTTGAGCGGGGACACGGTCTTTTATTACGCGTTGCGGGGGGATTTTGA
>JBOHXA010000462.1:0-1840 GCA_050737335.1 Limisphaerales bacterium
CAGCAATCCCGTTTCGGGGACGAGTCTGCCGGTGGGCACAACAACCGTTACCAACACGGCCACGGATGATTCAGGCAACATCACAAATGTCACGTTCATGGTGACGGTCAACGACGTCGAGGCGCCCAGTGCCAATGTTCCTTCGGCTGTAGTGACGAACAATTTTGCCAGCGACCACTGCGGAACCTATGTCTTTTTCACATTGCCCCCACAAACCGACAACTGTGCTGTCTCCAATGAAGTGGCCAATCCTTCTTCGGGTAGTTCCTTCCCGGTTGGCGCCACGCCCGTGACTGTGATTGTCACGGATATCCATGGCAACACCGCGACAAATAGTTTTACCGTAACGGTCAATGACACCGCCCCGCCAAACGTCACATGCCCTGGCAATCAAACGAATGTGGCCAACGCCGAAACGGCGATGGCGCAATTGCCGGATCTGACAAGCCAGGTTATAGCCACCGATCCTTGTGGCGGGAATCTGACCTTGACTCAGATTCCCCCGCCCGGAACCACTGTGGGTTTGGGCGTCACGGGCGTCACCGTTTGGGCGGGCGATCAGAACGGCAACAGCAATTATTGCACGACCACCGTCACAGTTATTTACACGAATGCGCCGACAATTGTGTCATGCGCGCCGGACGCGACAGTCTCGGTAACCCAGGACAGGGAACCATACGCGACGGGCCATCCGGTCTTTAGCGATCCTGACGTGCCGCTGACGATTACCTACAGTGATGACGTGAGCGGGTTGACCAATCATGACGTGACCGGGACCATTCTGCGCACCTGGACGGCGGTGGACGCTTCCAGCAATGCCGCCACCTGCGCGCAAACCATCACAGTTGTGGACACCAATGCGCCATATTTTACGTACGTGCCGGCCGATATCTCGACTTCCAACGACCTGAACGAGTGCGGTGCGGAGGTGAATTATGGCGGCGCGGCGTTGGATTTGGGGTATTTCCAGGGCTTTGAGAACACCAATTGGGCATTCAACACCAATTCGGCGAATACCGATTGGGATTGGAATGCTTACTATAGCTTCGGCACAAGCCTCAGTACGATGTATCGTGTGCCAAGCGGGACCAACGGCATCGTTTCGCCGAACGGCGTGGCCTACGCCGTCATAGATTCATCCGCTTCGGCTCCGCTGAACTACGCCAGCAACGGAGTTTACACCGCTTTCGGCGGGGGGATAATGCCATTTGAGTCCGGATACAAAATGGCATTGGACGTTTACATCAACTTCAGTGATCCCCAGGTCATGAATGCGACGCCGGCCAATGGCTATGGGTTTGACCTGGATGCGGACCCGCAGGCTTATCCTGGCGGCGGGTATGGCGCGCAGGACTTTATTTTTCACGTTGCCGCGTATAGTCCGACAGGCATCGTAGTGGCGGCCGACAACAACAGCGTCGATCGAGGGGACCAGAGGCCGGGCAACCTGCTTGCCTATGCCGATTACGGGATGATTACAAACAGCGGATGGTATAAATTTGCGTGGACCTTCCGAAACACCAACGGCCTCCTGGCGGTGGATATGGTGGTGTACAGTGTCTCCAACAGGGCGGCGCTCTTTAGCGAGACCATTTCGAATACCGCTGCGGTTGCCAATATCGCGGGCGATCCCAATTATCTGTGGTTCGGCTTTATTGACGACAATGAACTGCCGGTTGCTGACGCGAGCTATCAGCGGATCATCCCCGTCCTCAGCAATCCCGTTTCGGGGACGAGTCTGCCGGTGGGCACAACAACCGTTACCAACACGGCCACGGATGATTCAGGCAACATCACAAATGTCACGTTCATGGTGACGGTCAACGACGTCGAGGCGCCC
>JBOHXA010000463.1:0-2883 GCA_050737335.1 Limisphaerales bacterium
GCAATATCCCCAATAAACAGGCGATGACACGACCTCCGTCACTCCGCGATCCCAAGAAAGCGCTATTTGTTTTTTTCATTGCTTCGCCGGGTTGCCAAATCATTTCAGGTTATCAGGTCTGTGCCGACTTGCGCGAATTTCGCGCATTTGTGCCCTTTACGGGCTTTTGCTACTGCAATCACCATTTGTGGATAAAAGCATTAAAAAATCAATAAAAATTTCAAAATTTCTTTGCTTTTGCAAAGTCTTGTGGTTAAGGCAGGTATCCTAAAAGCGGCGATACAGCGACTCCTTTTTCCGGATATCACATGGAAAAATAGCCAAAAGCGTGACGTTTTATGAGGAAATTCAGAATTTAATTAACAAGCGCTGGGCCTGGGACCGGGTTCCGGGGGGATCTATCGGTTCCAAAATCGTTCATTAAAAACAGCTTATAAGCTGGAATTCATCATCCCCGCCGACTGCGCAACACTAGCAGTCCCAGCACCCCCAGTGCTGCCAGGCACTGGTCGTCCGCCCCGTAGCCGGCTCCGGACGAACCTATAGGCATTCGGACCGAAATTGTCACACTCCAACGGGATATGCCTTTCAGTAATACTCACCCAAAAAATATGTATTTTCCGAAAAGAGCATTCATACGCTAAAATGTTCGCATGATGACAATACGAAGATCAAATGAACGGGGCCATGCCGGGCATGGCTGGCTGGACACATATCACACCTTTAGTTTCGCCGACTATTATGACGCGCAATGGATGGGTTTCCGGACCCTGCGCGTCATTAATGACGACCTTGTCATGCCCGGCATGGGCTTTGGCACGCATCCGCACAAGGACATGGAAATCATCACCTACATGCTCAGCGGTTCGCTCGAGCACAAGGATTCCATGGGCAACGGACGGATCATTCGCACCGGGGAGATGCAGTACATGGCCGCCGGCAGCGGCGTGCGTCACAGCGAATTCAATCCGTCCGGGAACGAAGCGGCGCACCTGCTCCAAATCTGGATTGTGCCCGACACGGCCGGGGTCAAACCCCGTTACGGTGAGAAATCGCTGCGCGACGCGCCCACAGGCAAGTTCCATTTGGTCACGAGCAAAACCGGACGTGACGGGTCCATCGCCATCCATCAGGATGCGGACCTATTGCTGGCGCGGCTTGAGCCGGGCCAGGAGGTTGCGCATACGCTGGCGAGCGATCGCCACGCATGGGTCCACATGGCCGAAGGCGAAATGATGTTAAACGGCAGGACGCTCCAGGCCGGCGATGCCGCCGCTATCAGCCGCGAGGCAAAACTCGAGCTAAAGGCGGCCAAATCATCGCAAGCGCTCCTGTTTGACCTGAACTGAACATGGCAGGGATGTCGTGGCCGCAGGCGGCGCTGCCACCGCCATCGCCGCCTGTCAGGCCGGGATTGCTTCCCGGGAATGCTTCCTGGGAAAGGGTCGCCTTGTTTGCGATGAGGCTGAAAAAATAAGGAAAATGTGGGACAAACCGCTGCACGGTCGGCCATCATTAATCCTGCCTGTTCTATCTTCGTTGCTAATGCTGCTCGGGCACGTCAATCTCATCCCCGTTCCGCAGCCAAAAATAGGGCGCCGCATTCCGGTCCGAACAATTCAATGTCCATTCATGGATTTGTCCGGTCACGGCATCATGCCGTTTCACAAGCACGCGCGACAGGTCTGAGGACGATAACAGTAACTGTGAACCCTCCAGGGCGGGCCGCAACATGAATCCCTGTAATGTGAGTCTGACGAGCGCCGGCACGTCATAAGAATTAAATTGGCTGTGCCACGCCCCTTCGACCTCCACCTGCGGCCCAACCGTGAAGTTCGTCGTCATTCCATTAATGCTGATTTGCAAATGCCGGGTCAGGCAATGCGCCAGCGTCAACAATTGATTCGTCGTGAGTCCCGTCCAAAGCGCGTTGACACGATGGACTGATTCGGGAATTTCAACCACGTCGCCAAATTTCAACGGCACGTCCGCTGACCCGTCGCCGGACTCCAGGGCGCGGGCAATATCGAGTTTAATCTCCGTCCAATTCGTTCCTCGAATTGGCGGGCGATGAATGACAATGCGCGAAAAATCTGGAAACGCGAGGCGGTTGTTTATTGGATTTAAATTGTACGCCCATGAATCCTGGCTCCAGTTCCCGCGAGCGGAAGCGCTCAATAGGTTATATTGCACGCCAAGGAGATCGTATAAAGTAAATTGGTTCCAGTCATTGGTTCCTCGATTAAAAATCGTCGCTGAATATCCTGTCGCGGCCCGGCACACGGTAATATGGTCCCAATCGGGCAGAACTTCCAAAGCGCCGTGTTGCCTCAGTAAATCGCCGTCGAAACGGCTTTCGTTCTTCGTTGGTCGGGGAATATCGGGATCGCCGTCGCGATTTTCCGATAACACGTCTTCAACCAGATTTAGTGGCGTCTCACGGGCATCGTTCCTGACGTTGGGGTTCGCCCCTGCATCCAACAGCGCTTGAAGAGTTTTGGGGTCGGATAACGCCCAAAAAATGATCGGGCAATTGCCGATTTGAGAATCGTTCGGGTTGGCCTTGTATTTTAAAAGCAGTCGCACCATCGGGACTTGATGCGTATCAATCGCCAGCCACAAAGCGGTTGCCGAACACTCGCTGCCGGAAAAGCCGGCCGGCGCTCCCGACCGCGTTGATCCTCCCGGCCAGCGCGTCATGCCTTCGGCATTGGGATCGGCCCCCGCTTGAAGTAACAATTCGGCGCAAGCCAAATCGTGTTTTTCAATCGCGCGGAGCAACGGGGCGTCGTCACGGCCGCTGTTAGGGTCGGCCCCCGCGGCCAGGAGCAATTTGACCGCCTCTGGAGACTCGTTGTCTGCCGCGCAAGATAAAGGCGTACG
>JBOHXA010000464.1:0-6640 GCA_050737335.1 Limisphaerales bacterium
GTCAATTGGCTGTAAAGGAGACGTTTGCCGTGCTAAGGATGAGTGCCCCAAAGCCATGAGAAGAATGAGCGATGATGTGAGACGAGGCGATAGACGGCATCTGAAATGGCCGCGAAGAGCCTGAAGCGGGCATATAATTTCAAAAGCACACGGTGTTTTGGACTTTTGCCGCGGAAGCGGAAGACGGCCTCGGCGCCGGCATAGACGGCGCCGTCCATATCCACGAGGTGGATCGCTTTTTCCCATTCTTTTGGCGGGACGTCGGGGAATCGCGATTGGGATTTGACTTCCTGGAGGGAAACACATTCGCCACGCTGTTGGGCGTCCTGGCGCCAGCGTTTTGCCCAGTACCGGCAGAAATTGCAGTCTGCGTCATAAACCAGGATTGGTTTTGGCGGCG
Organism: Limisphaerales bacterium; assembly: GCA_050737335.1. Taxonomy (GTDB): domain Bacteria; phylum Verrucomicrobiota; class Verrucomicrobiia; order Limisphaerales; family UBA11358; genus UBA11358. Next base: position 401 of record JBOHXA010000464.1, read on the forward strand.
CGGTTTGCACGCGGGTGACCATAGGGTGGGCCAAGCTAAATGCCTGCCAAAATGGAACGGGCAGATCCCGGCGAGGCAGTTGGTCTGACAATCACGGAACGTTTTTGATTTTCATTGGGGGAATTTCGTTCTACGATTTGGCGCATGAACCAGGTGACGAAGCTGCTGCATACGCGCTACCGCGTGAACGATTTGGAAGGGACGATCAGATTTTACCGCGACGTGCTGGGGCTTGAAGAAGTGAGGCGGAACAGATCGCCGCGGGGATCTGAACTGGTATTTCTCAAAGCGCCGGGCAGCGAGGAACAAATTGAAATCACCTATTTTCCGGGAAGCGGCCCGGTGCAAGTGCAGCCCGACCTGACGCACTTGGCGTTCGAGGTGGAAAGCCTTGAAGCCTTTTCGAAGCACCTCGCAAAGTTTGGAATGAAATTTTCCGACGGCCCTACGAAGAGTTCCAGCGGGAGCACGTTTGCGTTTATTGACGCGCCGGAGGGTTACGAGGTCGAATTAATTGAAAAGAAATGAGTGTTCTTATCGTTGGTTCCACGGCGTTGGATTCCATTAAAACACCGAAGGCGGAAAATCCGCGCCTGCTTGGCGGGTCGGCCAGCCATGCGGCAGTGGCGGCGAGTTTTTTTTGTCCGGTCAAGCTCGTGGGGGTTGTGGGCGACGATTTTCCGCAAAAATACATCAAGCTTTACCGCAAGCACGGGATTGACCTGACGGGTCTGCAAGTTGTCCCGGGAAAGACTTTTCATTGGTCTGGCGAATATGAAATCAACATGAACAACCGCCGGACACTGCTTACCGAATTGGGAGTATTTGAACGATTCACGCCGCATTTGCCTGAGGGGCACAAGGAGTCGCAATTCGTATTGCTGGCAAACATCGCGCCCGCGCTTCAGCACCACGTTCTGGACCAGATGAACCGGCCCAAATTCGTGGCGGCGGACACGATGGACTTGTGGCTGAATATCGCGCTGGACGACCTGGTGCGGCTGTTGCCGCGAATTGATTGTTTTGTGCTCAATGACAGCGAGGCGCACCAGTTGACCAAGGAGGAAAATGTATTCTCGGCGATGAAACGAATCCACAAACTGGGGCCGAAATACGTCGTTATCAAGAAAGGCTCGCACGGCTCGATTTTGTCCGGACCGGAAGGCCATTTTATCTGCCCGGCTTATCCCCTGCGCAATGTCTGCGATCCAACAGGCGCCGGCGATTCGTTTGTGGGCGGGTTGATGGGTTATTTGGCCCGGGCGCGCGGTCCGGTGGGAAACCATTTTCGACGCGGGATGATTTACGGCAGCGTGGTGGCGTCTTTTTGCTGTGAAGGATTCGGGCTTAACCGGACGACAAAGGTCAAGCGCCAGGACATTGAGAAGCGGGTGAAAGAGTTGGAGCGGTTGACCCGGTTCTGATTCAGAAATCATGAAAACTTGCAATGAGCGTGTTTCAGAGGACCGCATGCGAAGTGTTCCGCGCGCTTTACGCGGGGTGACGGCTCGCAAATGGATTGAGATGACCCGCCCAGAACACGCACCCGGGCGCGAGACTGTCCGGGCGAGGCTGAAAAGTTGCTGGATGAAGATTGACTCCGGGCCTACAATGGCGCGCGACAATGGTAACGATTGACATTCAATATCAGGGCGAGCTTCGCTGCGAGGCGGCGCATCAGCCTTCAGGCAGACGGTTGAGCACGGACGCGCCAAAAGATAACCATGGCAAGGGCGAAAGTTTTTCGCCGACGGACCTGGTGGCCACTGCTTTGGGAACCTGCATGATGACGATCATGGGCATCGCGGCCCGGAATCTGAATGTGGATTTGAGCGGCACACGGGTAACGGTGCAAAAGGAAATGGTCGCGACACCGGCGCGTCGGATTGGCAAGCTTGGAGTCAAAATCCTCGTTTCAGCCCGACTGAATGCGGAACAGAAGCAAAAGTTAGAGCAAGCGGCACTGAGCTGCCCGGTTCACAAGAGTCTGCATCCGGATGTCCAGATCCCGGTGGAATTTGTATGGGCGTGATTCTTTGGGCGTGGCATCACGGTCGCGGATTTGCGGCCGGCGAGGGCATCAATTGAACGGACCTTTCGCGGGCGCGGAACACAAGAGGAGACGAAGCGGCGAATTTAAAGTGGAAATAAAAAAGGCCGGACACTACTCCGGCCTCTTTCAAAACCAACCACACCGAGAATTGGGTGGGTCACCAACACTAAAAAGGTACCAGATATGGATTTTTCCTCATGTCACCAATACTGGTTACGGGGAAGACCGGGACTATATACTTCACAAACCCATGAGAAATCCCAATGAAACATGGCAGAAAGCCGGGTCCAGGAGGTGTTCCAATCATCGCTCCCGGGACACGCTAAAGCACGCATTTGGAACCAGGGAAGACTCAATTGAATTGCATGCCCGGGGTTATGGAAGGAACGCGTTAAAACCAGGCGAATTTTTCGGGCACGTAAACGATATCGTTGGGTTGCAGGAAAAAATCGTTTTTATCGTCGCCCGCCAAAACGGCTTTCAGGTTTAGAACGTAGCTTTGGGACGTATCGTTTTCGCGGCGGATGACGTGAACTTTTCTCAGGTTCGCGCGGGAATAATCAAATCCGCCCGCTTGCATAATGGCTTCCAGGGCCGTGATGGGCTGATCTGACAAGATCCTGCCGGGTCCCAAGACGCATCCAGTCACATAGACGGGAAATGAGGAAGACTGGATTGCGACTGTCACATCACTGGATGAGACTTGCGGCGCGTAGAGTTTCACGAGATTTTGCTGGAGCTGATCCGGGGTCAGGCCGGCGGCCTGGACGTCGCCAACCAGAGGCAGGGCAATTTTTCCGTCCAGCCGGATCTGTTCTGTCTCGTCGAGGTTGGGTTCACCGGGGAATGAAATTCTTATGCTATCCCCCTGGCGAAGAATCGTGGGTTGTGGCTGGGAAGAATCGGCCTGCTGGGCATCCGGGCTTCCCAGGGCGGTGGGCGACCCGCCCGGGTTTGCGGGATCATAATAGGCCGTGCTGCAACCGGCGGCGGTCATGAGGGCCAGTGCAATAATTGAATACTTTAAGAATGGCCATTGATGAAACAGGCAAAAAATCTTTTTCATAACTCCTTGTTCACGGTCACTGTAACCCCAAAACACCATTCGTCAAAAAAATATTTGGTTTTCGAACTTTTTTACTTTATGCGCGAGGGCGGCCGGGTTTTTGGGACGCAATGGTGTCAAAAGATTGGACAGAGATTGTATGCGCTGAGAGAACAGGCCCAAAAATATTTTGAATTTTTGAAAAAAGAGCTTGCGCCCGGGCGGCGACGGGATATTATACGCTCACAGGCAAAGTTAGTTAGCTGATGAAGGGACAGGCACGCGGAAGCCGGGACTTCCCGAAAATTGTTTAACTTCGCGGTTTTCTAAGGCAGCCGCTGTGATTCTGCACTGTTGAATGCAGGAACGGGCAGCGGCATTTGAAATTGTTGATTTCGTTTGAAACAGGCGAAAGCGGCGAGTGCTGTTTTCTTCAAACGACGGAATTCAGACATTCCGATAAAGCGAAACAAATAAAATACAGAAAGACCACATACTATGACTATGCGCGGAGCTTTAATTCTCCTGATTTTCGCGGCGGCGCTGCTTCTTGGATCCCAAACCAGGACGGAAGCCGCCCAGGTCACGCTTGGCTGGGATCCGAGTTCCAGTACAAACGTGGCGGGCTATTACATTTACTACGGCACTGACGCGGACAATTTGACCAATGAGTGGGCGGTATCCGTTAACGGCGCCAGTTCAACCAGCGTAACCCTTTACGGATTAACGGCCGGTGAGACGTATTATTTTGCCGCGAGTTCCTATGACTCGAATTATTTCGAGGGCGCCCTTTCATCGGCAATTTCCATTGAACCCGGTTCAGTGGCGCCGCCCGCGGGAGGGGTGCTGAACACTCTGAGGGGCCTTCCCGCCGGAGAGTTTGGTTTTACGCTGTCCGGCTCGGGGAGCGGCCAATACATTGTGCAGGCGTCCACCGACCTGGTCCATTGGGCGGCGCTGCAAACGAACAGCGGGTCGTTTACGTTTGTTGATTCGAACGCGGCGCAATTTCCGCGCCGTTTCTATCGAACGCTCTATAGTTCGAACTAATCTGCGTCAAGCGAATGCAGGCGGGTCGTGATGCGGCCCGCCTGACTTTTTTTTCGGGATGGCGGCAAAGGCCAACGCAACAGCCTTGCTGTCCCGATGCGGACCCCTCAGCGGGCTCGCGAGGAACGCCCGCCGAAATCGGCGAAATGGCGCGGAGTTTTTTTCCAGAATTAATTTCAGCAGAACTTCGGCTGCTGTAACCGTGGTGGATTGACGCTTCCGCCGTCACCGTTGCTCAGACAGCGAGGCTTTTGATTTGCGATGAAACATTCTTAAGTTGAAAGCTTTGTGTTTTTGCAACTTGCACACAAAAAGTTGCAAATCGCCCTTCCGCGAGGGGAATGGCAACCGATTATATTGCGAAAATTCAATGGCACATTTCATGTTAATCCAAACGCGAATGAAAATGGAGGTCCAAGCGACAGAGACGGCATGGCACTGCGTGCGAACGAAGCCAAAGCACGAGCATATTGCGGCGGCGACTCTGCGAAAGAACCTCAGTTTGGAGGCATTTTTGCCGCGTTTGCGCCTTGAACGGGCGACGCGGCGTGGAGTTGTGAGTACGATTGAGCCGTTGTTCCCTTGCTACCTGTTTGTCCGCTGTGTGATCAGCGAATGGCTTGACGAAATCAAGCATGCCAACGGGATCAGCAGCCTTGTGCAGTTTGGGGTGGAAATTCCGGTGGTGGAGGACGGCATCATCGAGGAGCTTCAGAATTGCTTCGAAGAGGACGAACCGATGATCGTTGAAAACCGGCTGACGCCGGGCAGCGAAGTGGCCGTGGCGGGCGGGGCATTCGATGGGATGCACGCGCTTGTGCTGCGGAACATGCCCGCGAAGCAACGAGTTCAAATTTTGCTGGATATACTCGGGCAACCGACTCCCGTGGAGGTAGATCGGTGCGCGGTAGTTTTGCTGGAAAACACGCTGGCACATTTGGCGCCGGCATTGGCGCGCCCCATGGCGCAGGTCTGACGAGGGAAGCGGCGGGAAGCCCGCCGCTCTCCAAGAGGAGGAAAAGAAAGGCAGGGAAAGTTGGTAAAACAACAAGTGCGGAGCTTTTATTAAATCGAAATGAAAACTTTCAATCCTACCATTCCCAATCGAGGGACGCCGGGCTGGAAACGCGCCATGGATATCGGGCTTATTCTTCTGACGTTACCCTTACTGATTCCGGTGGCGCTAACCACAGCGGGAATCATCCGATTGGTTTCACGGGGACCGGTTTTATTCAAACAGGAGCGCATTGGGCGTGGCGGAAAGAAATTCTTATGTTACAAGTTTCGCACGATGTTTGCCGGCTCAAATACCGTTTCGCATGAGGGACATTTGCGGCGATTGATCGAATCCGATGCGCCGATGACGAAAATGGACCGGGGCGGGGACAAGCGGATTATACCATTGGGAATGTTTCTGCGGGCAACGGGGCTGGATGAGTTGCCGCAATTGATCAATGTGTTTCTTGGGGACATGAGCATTGTAGGCCCCAGGCCGTGCCTGCCGTACGAATTTCAATACTATCGGCCGGAACAATACGAACGGTTTAGCGTGGTTCCGGGCCTGACCGGGCTGTGGCAGGTACGCGGCAAGAACAAGACGACGTTCCAGGAAATGATCGGGCTGGATATCGAATATTCACGTCGGCGGAATCTGGTCCTGGATATGGGAATTATCATCAAAACGTTCCCAACGCTCCTGGCCCAGGTGATGGATTCAAAGGACAAAGAGGCCACGCCGACAGCGATCCCGCACGAAGAGCGACCGATACAGGAAAGCATTCTTCCGGCACGGGTGGCGAATCATTGAGTTTGATTCAACACAGCGACTTTTGAGGGTCAGTATCATTCCCGGTGGCGAAACCCTACAGCAGGTAGATCTCCGGCAATTCTTCAATCAAGGGCGATTCAGGACGAGAGCCAGTCCACGGAGGACTGCCGGTTCAGGGTCGTGAAATAGAAGGACAGGAAATATATGTCAAAAGTAATTAAGGTGGGTGTGGTTGGCTGCGGCTACTGGGGGCCGAATTTGGTCCGCAATTTTAATTTGCTGCCGGACTGCCAACTGAAAATGATGTGCGACACGAGTGAGGAC
>JBOHXA010000465.1:0-7573 GCA_050737335.1 Limisphaerales bacterium
GTGTGCGGGTCCAGGCGCGGCTCGCCCAGGACGTCCGAGGGCTGCAGGTCCGGAGTGCATTGGATGCGCCGGAACGTCGCGCCGGCGCTTTGAGCGAGGGCGCGGGCGAGCATGGTCTTGGCGACCCCGGGAACGTCTTCAATCAGCAAATGCCCTTCCGCCAACAAAATGGCGACCGACAATACGATCTGTTCGTGCTTGCCCACGATGACTTTTTCGACATTGTCCATCAATTCCCGCGCTGTCTGCGAAACTTCGGCTGGAGTCAGGATTTTCGGTTTCTCAATCGGCGGCAGGACCACTTTTGGTCTTTTATCGGCCGGTGGAATGATTAAGGCCATAGAGAGTTTGATTCACGATTTGGTTTAATGTTCCCCCGTCTCGCTTCGCGGGGCGCCTGGTTTTAAGGATTCCGCCCCCTCACGGTCGCGGTTCTGCTTGATGATTTCACCGAAGCGGTTGGCGATGTCCTCCCATTGTCGTGTTTGGTCCGCCGTGTAGTCGTGAGAGCGCACGGTGCCGATACCGAGTGTCCCGATGATTTTGGAATCAGCGCGAATCGGAACACAGAGCGCGCCGCCCACTCCGGTTTGTTTCGCGCCCGGTTTGGCGATGCCGGTGGAATCGCTCTGCAAATTGCAAATCGTGACCGGGCGCGCCTGGGCGACGACCTGGCCGGCAATGCCCTTTCCCACGGGAATAGTTTTGACCGTCTCCAGCAATTGCGGCGGCAAACCAATGTGCGCCGCCAGATGAAGCAATTGTCTTTGGACATCCAGGGTGTGGATCGTCCCGGTTTCAGAATGGAACTGTTCCAACGTTTCATGAAGGAGTTGTTCGAGCGGACCCACAATAAGCTAAATCTCTATCAGCAAATTTCATGCGCGTCAACAAACGCAGCCATGATTATTGGATCACCATGGCAGCGCCGGCAGCGTTTGATGATAATTCGGATACGGGGGCCGCGGATAATTTTTTGGCGGATGCTCTTTTAATAACTTGAGCACCATCTTCACGGCTTCTTCAAGTTGCGGGTCATGGCCTTGGCGGACAAGCTTGGGGTCCATTTCGACATCGTCGTCCGGCGCGATGCCGTGATTTTCAACTTCCCAATGTCCATGCAACCCATAGATGGCCCAGTTGGGCGCTTTGACCGTGCCCCCGTCAATGAGCGAGGGATAATCGCCAAAACCAACCAAGCCGCCCCATGTCCGGGTGCCCACAAGGGGGCCAATTTTTAATTTCCGAAAATACCACGGCAATGCGTCGCCGCCGGAGCCGGCAAATTGATTGATGATCATGACCTTGGGGCCAAAAATGCCCAGCGGCTCGGAAATATCATGTCCCTCCCGTGTCGCCACACGGTTCAGGATAGGGCGCCGTAAATAATCAACGATATAGTCCGCCAGTTGGCCGCCGTGGTTAAAGCGCTCGTCAATTATCGCGGCCTGTTTGTCCGTTTGAGAAAAGAAATACCGATTGAAGTCGTCGTAGCCTCCAAAGCTGGTGTCCGGCAAATAGACGTAGGCTACGCGGCCCCCGGTCATTTCATCCACTTTGCGCCGGTTCCCCTCAATCCAAGCGTAATTACGCAGCCTGAATTCGCTCGCCACAGGGATGACCGTCACATCGCGCGACTCCGAACCATCCGGCTTCGTGCCCACTGAAATGATCGTCTCGCGGCCCGCCGTTTCCTGGAAGAGACTGTAGAGATTGTTCGTCGCGTACAATGGTCGTCCGTTCACAGCAAGCAGATATTCGCCGACTTGAACATTGACACCAGGCTGCGTCAGCGGCGCCCGGAGGTCAGGATTCCAATTCTGGCCATTGTAGATGAATTTAAAACGGTATCGGCCATGAGAAACCCCGTAATCCGCTCCCAGCAGGCCCACATTCACTGCATCCATGTGCGGTTCCGCGCCGCCGCCGACCCACAGGTGGCCCACGACGAGATTGCCGATCATCCAACGGAACAAATCATTCAAATCGTCCCGACTGGCCACGCGGTCCAGGAACGGTTCATAAACGTGCTCAGCATTCGTAAGATTCAGGCCGTGAAAATGGGGGTCATAGAAAAAGTCGCGTTCGATCCTCCAAACTTCGTGATACATTTGCCGCCAATCCGCGGCAGGGTCCACATAAACTTCCGCGTCGTCCAGGTTGAGCTTGTCTCCGTCGTCACTCAAATCTTTGGATGAGTCTGCGATGTAAAAGCTATCGTCCTTTTTATAGAGAATTTTTTCACCATTCGCGGACAAACCAAAGGCGTCCACCTGATTCAGGATTTTTTCGAAGTCGCGCCCGCCGACGTCGAAGCGGTCCACATTCAGATGCTTTTGGCCCGGAACATTGGCCAACGGTGAGCTTTCAACCAAAAATAAAATCCCTTCCTTTCCGGCATACAAACCATTGTAATTGCGCGCGGGAACCGGCATCGAAACGATGCGTTGTGAAATATTTTCAAAATCAATAAATCCATTGGTGTCCTGCAGCCCATTATGCGAGGCGCCAGCTTTTTTAGCGGGACTCTTGGCTTTCTTTTTTGAATCGGGACGGGCTGCGGGCCGGGCCCCCAGGTCATCGGCGCCCATCGCCCATTCACTATCAGCACCGACATTTTTTTGGGCGTCATTTTCCTCGTCGCTTCGCGGGGCCACTGGCGAGGGCGCGTTTGTCTGCAATACGATGGCATAAAGATTGTAAGTGACCGGACGGGCGATGCCTGACATATCACCATCCCCTAACGCCAACCCATAATCCGTGCTTGCGACGAAATAAAGATACTTGCCTCCTTTATCAAATACGGGAAATTCCGCATCGCTCATGCCATCAGTGATTTGCGTGGACTTGCGGGTGGCCAATGAATAGACGAAAACCGCGTGCAGCATGTTCGGCAGAATGCGGTTATAGGTCAACCACCGGCTGTCAGCAGACCAGGCGGCGTTAAACTGATGGCCTTCGTAATAAAAATCGGTACCCACCCGCACGGGCGCGCCGTTGGTCAGATTCACGTACCAAAGATGCTGGCGTTCGTCCGAATACGCGATTTTTTGGCTGTCCGGGGACCATGCCAGGTCATAATAAAACGACGGCCGTCTGTCCAACTTGACTGTGCGGATTTTGTGCAGCGCAAGCTGGTCACGAATCTGAAGCTCATACTCGCCGGATTCGTCCGAAAACCATGCCACGGAATTTCCATCTGGCGACCACGACGGACCCCGATTGGCCACGCCCGAAGCCGGCGTCAAATTGCGAACATCGCCTTTGTCCGCAGGGACCGTAAGGATCCGGCCGTGCGCTTCAATTACGGCGCGCTTGCCCGTGGGCGAAATATCCAGGTTCTGGATCATTTCGGCGGTGACCTTTTCGAAACGCGGACGCAATTGCGGCATATCCGCCGCGATGCGCACATGGACTTCATGCTCGGTACGAGTGGCAAAATCGTAGAGGTGAAGAGAACCGAATTGGTCGTAAACGATTCCACCCGGCCCGGCGCCGGCGGAAATGATGTCAAAACCGGTATTGTGAATTAACTCCTTTATTTTTCGTGTCTTCACATTATAGGAAAACAAAGTCGTTGGACCATTGCGATCAGACAGAAAGTAAATCGTGTCCCCCACCCACATGGGATTTTTGTCATTTGAATTGTCACGCGGCACCTTGACGATGCTCGAGTCGGACAAGTCCGCGATCCAGATTGGCGTCGTCTGACCGCCCCGGTAATGCCGCCAATACGGCTCCCATTGGAAAAATGGAACATACGCAAAGTGGGTTTCGTCCGGGGAATAACTGCCTTCCGTACCCATCGGCAACGGCAACTCAGTCGCAAAAGGCGTCCCATGCAACGGCATTGTGAAAAACTGCGCGGCATCTGAGTGACTCGCGCGCCGCGACGCAAACAGCACACGCTTGCCATTGAGAGTCCAGCCGATGGCGATGTCATCATCGGGGTGGTACGTAAGCCGTCGCGGCTCACCGCCCGCGGCGGGCACGACATAGACATCTTTATCGCCGCTGTAATTGCCCGTGTAGGCGATCAGGGTTCCATCGGGGGAAAATATCGGCCCGCTCAACCGGTCGCTGCCGGTCACCAGACGCTGCGCCTCGCCGCCTTCGCGGCTGACGATCCAAATCTCGCCGCCGTAGGCAAAGGCGATTTGCGCGCGGCTTAACGTGGGAGATTGCAACAACAGCGGCTCGAATGATTTCGCAACCGCCGACGCGGCCGCAATCACGGTGCAGATGAGCAAAAGTATCCAGAGGCGTAGCATGCTTTTGATTTTAGTTTGTCCGCGAACTCGCGGATTTCTCGAAAGACACAGAGAGTCAACATTTCAGGGGCCCGGTTCAAGGGAATTCGGAAGATTTGGCGGTTTTCGTCGCGCATTCGTGCAACCCTAAATTGGACGGACGAAGCCCACCAATCGGGCCGTTGACCTTCCATAGCGCCCCAGGCGTCATTGCGGTTCATCCGGCGAAGTGTTAAAAATGAAAGTGCAATTGCTAAATTTGACAATTGAAAGGCGATGCTCCGCATGAGAAGATCATTTTTCCATTCTGCAAACAAGCGGCAAAGGCGCGGCGCTTGACTCGTGCCATCAGCAACATGCCTGAAAAGAACTGGAACCAAAATCGGCGCTCCTTTAAGGTCGCTTTGTTAATCGAAAGTTCGCGGACTTATGGTCGCAGCATCTTGCGCGGCATCGCCAAGTATGCTCATTTACAGGGGCAATGGTCCTGTTTTACCGAGGAGCGCGAACTTCATAGCGGAATCCCCGCCTGGCTTGGATACTGGAAGGGACACGGGATTATTTCACGCATCGAGGACCGCAAGATGGCAATTGCCTTGCGCAAAACAGGCCTTCCAGTCGTGGATGTGTTGGGCAACGCCATTTTCCCCGGTATTTGCAGCTTTGACACAGATGCCCGCGCCGTTGCCAAATTGGCGGCCGATTTTTTTCTGAATGCCGGTTTTCAGCACTTTGCCTTCTGCGGCTACCGTAAGATTCCATTCTCCGAACGGCGCGAGGCCGCGTATTGCGCCTATCTTGCCGAAAAAAAGAAACAGGTCCTGGTATTCGCGCCACCATTGTCCCGGGGACCGCATTCGCACATCCAGGCCATCGAACAGCACGGGCTGAGCATGGAACAATCCATCGCCGCGTGGCTGGCGAGCCAGCCGCGCCCGCTGGCTCTTTTCGCCTGCAATGACGTCCGCGCGCAACAGGTCCTGAATGCCTGCCGCGAAAGCGGCATCAAAGTGCCAGAGGAAGTTGCCGTTATGGGAGTGGACAACGACGATGTCCTGTGCAATCTGTGCGAACCGCCATTGACGAGCATTGAACCCAACGCCGAAGAGCTCGGCTACCGGGCTGCGGCGCTTCTGGACCGGGCAATGCATGGCGGCCATTTGCCCAACGACTCAACGCTAATTGCGCCGACCCGGATTGTCGAGCGCGCTTCCACGGACATCGTAGCCATCGAAGACCCGGTGACAGTTCAGGCGGTCAGGTTTATTCGTGATCATGTGGGCAATGGCATCGCGGTAAAAGACGTGTTGACGCATGTCAACCGTTCGCGGACGGACGTCGAGCAGCGATTCCGGCGCTGGTTGGGGTGCAGCGTGCATTCGGAAATCCTGCGCGTGCGAATTGAGCGCGTGCAGGGGCTTTTGCGTTTGACTGATTTAAATTTGGACCAAATTGCCAATCGCGCCGGATTTGCCACTGCCGCGCACGTTTGCCGGTTGTTCCAGCGCTATTATCATCAAACGCCCACAGAATATCGGAAGGGCGGGCAGACGGATTAGGGGAATAAAGGCCCCAAAAAAAAGCCGGCTTTTTTAACAACGGCGGCGGCGAAAGCCGAACAGGGTCATCAGGCCGCCGCCCGCCAGCAAAGCCAAAGTGGACGGCTCGGGAACCACAACTTCATATTGCATGTTTGGCCCCAGGTATGCGGACCAGGTATAGGCGTAGCCTTCGGACGCGCTAATGGACGAGGCATAAGCGCCCGAATTAACGTAGAACGGCGTGCCGGCGATAACTCCGCTGGAATTGTTAGCGAGAGCTGAATTGTTTGGGCTCCCACCGTCGTAGGGATTCAGATACGCTTCGCTCCCGCTTTCGGTGGACAGCAAATCATAATAGTCGCCGTAAGTCAGCATCACGGGCGTAGTCAAGTTAACCCACGCGAAACCGTCGGCATCAATAGCGGTCCCGGTGGCGACAGTCACCTCAGCCAGGAGATTACCACTCAGGTTCCCGCCATGGGTAGTGGTATTTCCTCCGAAAAGCGCCACTGTCTGATTGGCAGTTACACTTCCCCCGCTTCCGTTGGGAAATTCACCGGTCGTCCCGGCGTAATAACCCAGCGCTGTGATCTCCACATTGCTTCCGGCAGCCACGTTCGCGCCGGTAAATTGAAAATTCGCGCCCACGCTGTAGCTATTGCCATACGCAATCCCGTTCCCGCCCCCGGTTCCAGGAAGATTATAGCTGGGATTTTCCAGCCAGGCGTCTGACTGCGCGACCGCCGAAACAGCCGCGACCGTTAACAGACCACCAAGAATTGCAAGTTTGAATGAGTTTCTCATAGTCTTCCTCAAAGTTTTCAGCGCGAAGGGTTTTTCATGCGGCCGTCAGGCTATCACTTTTCAAAGTCCTTTGGCAATTGTCTATTTTAACAAAAAGATTGCCAAATTTCTCAATCCCGAAGCGGGAGGAACCCGTCACGACGTTGGAAAACATGCCCTCTGGCATCAATAAACCGCGCCCGGCATCCGTAACGGGCACCCCTTGTTAAAATAGACAATACAATTACTAAACTTGCCAATTGAACATTTGACGGCGCTCAGGGAATTTGGTTTCCATGAACACCATCCTTCAGTTCGGACAGCCTTCTTTGAAGGACCGCTGTGTTTGGAACTAAACAGGACAGAAATTCAATATGAATAAATCCCATCTTATTTCAGGCGCGGTCATTTTGCTGATAATCGCGGCGCTTCCCGCCCTGGCGCAAATCCAGGCGTCCGGAGACGTTTATTTGGAAAATCCCGCATACGCCATCACCAACGACGTCAATACAAATTACAACGGTAATGTGGGATGTAATTTTCAAGCGTACGATGTCCCCTCGGCAGACACGCTCAGTATCACCGCTTTGGGATTTTACGCGGGGACGAATGGCGAATGGCCCGGTTCCGGCGCGCTGGTAAACTCCCACACCTTGTCGCTTTGGGGACCCGGCGCCACAGCGGGAGGCAATTTAAGCGCGAACAATATAACGAACGTCACGCTCGATGCCGGGGCCGCTGTTGACGCCAACGGCTTTGCCTGGGTCGCGTTGAATCCGCCCATTCCATTAACGTCGGGCGATTATTACGAAGCGCTCGCCAGCGTGACGGCTGGCGTGGGGAATGACGGGTATCTGACGCCAATTGATTCAAAGAATAACACCGCCATCACTTTGCCCGCCAGCTACCCCATCGCGATTGTTCAAGGCGCGTACAACAATTCGGGTGGTTACGCTTACTCCGGCTCCGCTTATCTGGGGCCAAATATGGAATATGCAG
>JBOHXA010000466.1:0-26701 GCA_050737335.1 Limisphaerales bacterium
TTAAAATCATTTTGCCTTCTGTTCTGCTACTGGCAGTTTATTTGCCGCATGATTACGCAGAAAGAGATTTTGGATGCGCTCAAGTCGGTGAAATACCCCGGCTATTCGCGTGATATCGTTTCATTCGGCATGGTAAAGGACGTGTCAGCGGCACACGGCGAGGTTGGCATTTTAATTCAACTCAACTCATCAAACCCGGCCTTAGCCGAACAGATTAAAAGTGAAGTCGAGCGCCAGTTGAAGGATCTCGCAGGGGTTAATCGCGTTTTCGTGGAAGTCCAGTTGGCCGCGCCGGGACAGCCCCGCGGCGCGGCCAACCCGTTTGCCAACCAGGCCCCTGTGCCGGGTATTAAGCACATCATCGCCATCGCGAGTGGCAAGGGCGGAGTCGGTAAATCAACCTGCGCGGTCAATTTGGCCTGCGCCTTGCAACAAAGCGGATCTCCCACAGGCCTGTTGGATTGCGACATCTACGGCCCGAGCGTTCCCTTGATGATGGGTATCCATGACAAACCCACAGTCAGCCCGGCGGAAAAACTCGTTCCCCCCGTGGCGCACGGCGTCAAAGTGATGAGCATTGGATTGATCCTCACCGATGATCAGCCGTTGATTTGGCGCGGCCCCATGATCACCAAGACCATCCACCAATTCCTTCACCAGGTTGAATGGGGTGAATTGGATTTTTTGCTCGTGGATTTGCCGCCAGGAACCGGCGATGCGCAGCTCTCGCTTTGCCAGACCGTTCCGCTTTACGGCGGCGTCGTCGTGACCACCCCGCAACAGGCCTCCCTGACCGTGGTCCGCAAAGGCGTCGCGATGTTTCAAAAAGTAAACGTGCCGATTCTGGGCATTGTGGAAAACATGAGTTATTTCACCGCCCCGAAAGGCGAACGCATCGAAATTTTCGGCCACGGCGGCGGCAAACAGGAGGCCGTCCGGCAACATGTCCCGTTCCTGGGCGAAGTGCCGATTTTCACCGAAATCCGCGAGGGTGGAGATTCCGGCATGCCCATTGTGGTCTCGGCCCCCAACCATCCGGCCGGAAAAGCCTTTGCGGAAATTGCCGACGCGTTGCGAAAGCAGTTTGACTGACAGACGTTCTCATCCTCGTCATCCTCGAATTGTAAGATAACGCCTTAACCGTAACCATGCGGTTGGCCCGGTCGTTTACTCGATCTTTTGGGCAAGGGCTTCGTCAGTTGGCGCTTACAGATCCACGAGGGATATGCGCGCGGCTCACACCTCGCCTTGAATCTTGCGGGTGAAAGATTAAACTCGCGCGCGTGGCCAATCCCTTTATTCACTGGATCGAAACCAAAGGCATCTGGACGCCATGGGTGTTTGTCGCGATGTTTTTGGTGACCTCGCTGGGGATGATATGGCGGCTGGAGGCGATGAGCGCCCAGGGATTTGAAAACACGGCGCTGGGCACCCTGATCATGCCTTATTGCTCAGGACTGGGAAACCTGATCTTTGCCTTCATACTTGGGCGCAAGGGTGGCAGCGGCGCTGATGTGATGACCAATTCCCTGGTCAACAACGTCACCGACATGACGCTGGTGCTTGGGCTGCCGGCGATTATTTGGGGGATCCGGATCGTGCCGTCGAAGAAGAAAAATGCGAACGGCAAAAAGTCCAAAAGCGACGGCAAGGCGTACGAATTAAACCGGCTTTCACTGCTGCTGACCCTGGCAGCCGTCCTTTTTTTTACCGGCGCCGTTTGGGCACTGGGGCGCAAGGGCAAACTGGACGTCAATGACAGCCTGATTTTGATTGGGCTATTCCTGTTCTGGCAATGCTTTCACATCGTGGAAGTCCTCAAATCAAACGTGCGTGAGGGCACGTCGCCCGGCTGGATGTTGCCGTTCGATTTGATTGTCCTGGCCATTTGCGCTTATGGAATTTACGTCAGCACCGATTGGCTCGTCACATGGATTCAAAGCCGGCACATTGGTTTCGTCAGCGCCCGATACCTGGGATGGTTGACCGGGTGGCTCATGGTGCTTCCAAACGCCGTACTGGCATTCTACTACGGCATACGCGGCCAGCCGGAAACCGTCTATGCCTCGCAGGTTGGCGATTGCCACGTTTCCATTCCGCTGGCGCTGGGTGTTTATACCATGTTTCACTCGATGGCCCTGCCCTCTTTCTTCTACGTGGGAATGTGGATCCTCGTCATTTCCACGTTGTTGCACTTTCTCTTTGTCTTGTTCTTCGGACGCTTGCCCAAATTTTTCGGATGGATACTCGTGGCAGCGTACGGCTTCTTTTTGTGGAAGGGACTGCTGGGATAATCTGAGTTCCCGCGGCCGATCAAACTTTTTTGTGAAACTTCGTATTATCACCGGCGACCGATAGAGGGTTCATGCGCATGCGGTCGCTCAAGGAGGCGAATGAAACCTGGGCATCGAGCCACCGAGGATTCCTGGCGATGGAATCCATGCTTTCCCGCGTGTTGTTGCAGATGAGGTACAGGCCCTGGCCCAATACCATAAAGACCTCATGGCCGGTCCCGACGCCATGGCGGTTAAATTCAAAATCGCCCGCGCTGTATCTCTCAGCGCGCAATTCGTCCCTGAGCACACCGAGGTCTTTCACGAACTCTTTTAGAAATTGATCATTTCGCGGGCCGATATACGCCAGAACGCGCGCCTTGTTTTCCACAAGTGAGACAATGGCCCATTCGTCGAAGACGATGTTGCCGTAGCGCGAATTCATGAGACTGGCGCAAGCCTTAATTTCATCAAATGTTTCGTCCAAAGTCATAGGAATTGACGAAAGTAAGCAGGTTCGCTGCCGAAAGACAAGCCGTTAGGCTACTGTGAAATCTGGATCCGATAGAAGCGCATGGCATCCGTGGCGGTCACGTCCGGAACCATCATCACATTCGTGTTGGGGTTGTTGATCGTATAAACCGGGGTCCAATTCCGGGACGCCAGGTTTGTCGCCATCAGTACGGTATAGTTTAAGGCGGAGTTGAGGCCGGTCAGTTGCATTTGGAACGTATTGGAGGATTGCACCGACCCGGCCCGAGACGCCGCGGGGGCGCTGAGGCCAGTGGCCGGAAAAACAAAAAGGGAAAGAGGTTGCACGGTGATATCATTGGAGGCGTCTTCCGCCATGACCGAGAAATTGAACGTGCCGCTATTGGTGGGTGTGCCGTAAACGATTGCGCTGTTTGTACCGTTCAAAGAGAGTTTAAGGCCATCCATGTTATTGGACTGCGAGCCATAGGCGGAAATGTAATACTGGCCAATATGGGCGCCGTTTTGAACATATGCCTCTGAATTGTCCGGGCCTGTGTATGGGGATGAGGCGGCCACAATAATCGAATTTCCGGCCGTCGTCACAGAATGAAAGCCGCCAAGGATTGAAGCAACCGTGTTTGACGAACCTTTTCCGACTGAGAAAGTCACCTCCGTCCCCTTGCCCAGGGCGTAGCTATTGCCCACGGAAATAGGATTGGGATACTGCGCGAGCGTCAACGTCGTGGTGTAGTTTGAGCCGTTTACGGTTGTCGGCGACGCCGTCCAAGCCTGGCTATTTCCCAAAAAATGGACCGTGATATTGCTGGAGGTGTTGATCGGCCCGGTCAAGTTGACCGTGGCGGACAAATCTGAAAAAACCTCCTGCGGGCCGCCGCCTGAATATGGCGCGGCGTTCCCGGTGCAGTTTGAGAAAAATGCGTAGTCAGGATCGCCCGATTTGACGCCGAAAGAAAAAGAGCTTTCCAAATAGCCGATAAGATTCGTTTCCATATAAATCGCCGTTCCGGGCGGGTACAGCACGTTCGTGTCGTCGTATATGGATGTGAGCGTAATGCCGTAAGCGGTTGACCAATTGGTAATATTTTGGCAACTCACAGCGCTGATATTGGTCTGGTAGTAATTTCCCACCAGGCCATCCGGCAGATTTGTGGTGGAAATTTCAATCTCGCCGCAGACCAGCATGGAAAAATCCACAGTTGTAGCAGGCGCGGAAACCGACACCGTTTGATCGGGAGGAAAATTTGCCACATTGCTATAACCCAGGCTTTGCAAACTCGCGGCGGTGACGCCGACTGTCCAGGCGCCGTCACTTACATCAAGGGAATAAAAGCCATTGGTATCTGTCACGGCGCTGAAGGCCTGGTACTGGTCATTTGTGCTTTCGGCAAACACCACAGCTCCCACGATAGGCTGGCCCGCATCGTTGTCCACCGTGCCGCTAATGACGTACGCGGCGTACGTCAGGCTGAAATTCTGTTGCACCGCCTGGTTCGTCAGGAGGCTTTCGGTTTGAAGATAAGGAAGGTTGATTGCATAGTGGTTGGTCAAGCCCGGATTATCAACCGGCGAAATGTACAACGTCCATCCGTTCGTGCCCGCCGAAACGCCCACGACATATCTGCCGCCGCTATCAGTCATACCCACGGATTCATGGCCCGCGTTGTCAATGGCATCAACATAAACGCCGGGCATGGGGAGGGCTAAATTGTTTGAGACGATGCCGTAAAAGATGGCGTTTACGGGAGTCAACGTATTCGTGAAATTGACCACTTTGTTACTCACGTTGAGCCATTGGTTGCTCTGGCGTCCCAAATAGCCTTGAAATGCCGCGGCGAATGGGTCACCCGGAACCTGCCAAAAATTGGATCCCACCGGCGCGTAAAAATATCCATTCGTACTCGTAAAATAAAGTGACAGGTAGCCATTGGTGCTGACAGCCATTCCCGAAAGGCCGCCAAGACCGTTGGCGGGCGCGGCGGAATTGATCACTCTGCCCGTGATATTTGTCGTGGCCGGAGTCAGGGTAATTTCAAAGGGACTGGTATTCGTTGAATTTGCGGCCAAGCCGATGGTGCCTTCGGTCGATACCTCGTCAACGAAATTGCTTTTGCCCGCGGCAAAATAATAGGTTCCCGGGGGCGCGCGCAGCAAAAAATTTCCCTTGCTATTCGCGACCGTTCCGGCCTGAACGATGGGCAGGCCGATCTGATTAGTCCACAACAATACGATGGCGTTGGGAATATTGGTGAATGTTTGTAACGGGCCCGATTCGGCGTAAACGACCGCGCCGGTAAGACAGGAGGAATAGAACGCGTTGGTCACAGTAAACGGATTCGTAACGGCAGTGAAGCCGGGACTTGAAACTCTATAGAGATATTGGCCCACGAGCGTTTGGGCAAAATCGCCATTGGGAAAATTCAATGGGACGGTCATTTCATTGGATGCCGTGCTGGTGTCGCCGGGCATGAAGCCGGCCACCGTCACAGGCGCGCCGGTGCTTTCATTGGTGAATACGTTGGCCTGTCCGACTTTTAGCTGGAACTGCTGCACCAGTAAATCGCCCAGATCAATGACGCCGTTGGAGTTGACGTCGAGATATTTTTGAACCAGGACGTTGGCGTTGGTCAATCCGTTGATTTGCAGGGTAATGACGCTGTCATACGTATTGCCGACCTCATTCGGAGAGACAGTGAATGTAATCCCCGCCCGAACCGGAATTGCCCCGAAACAAAGAGCCATAAAAAAGCAAAAGGCAAACGGCAAAAAGCGGGCCGCTGGAAATCGCGGATTGGCGATTCGATTGATCATTCGACTTTAGGGATGGCCGTTCAAATTCGATTTAAAAACGATGACAACAGGAGGTTAAACAACAGAAATGGCCCAAAGTTGCGCTCTGAATCGGATTCTGGACTAACGCCGGGGCATCAGCTTCCTTTTGGCTTCCCACATCGTTCATGCCGGGCTGCGCATCCTGGCGCTCTGTTCCAGCACCATCGTTTTGCCATGATCTCCGGCGGCCACCGGAGGCGTGACGTCAAATAGTTCGCGGATAAACTTTCCGAGCGTCTCGTTTGTAGGACCGTAGCCGCTATGGTAGATGTAGTATTCCAGGTCGTGCATCAACTGGTCAGCGCTGGAATAGCGACGGCTCAAATCCCGCGTCAGGCACGAATGCAGAATCTTATTGAGTCCCGTGTCGATGCGCGCGTCCATCGCGCTAAAATCGGGAATGTCCATTTTCAGGATGCGCTGTCGCGATTCATCGGGCGTGTCGCCTTTAAAAATATTCCTGCCCAACAACAAATGCGCCAGCACAACGCCGACGGAAAATAAATCCGAGCGCCCGTCGGTAATCTGGAAGTCCGCCTGTTCCGGGCTCATATAGTCGGCTTTGCCGGCTACGACTTCGCCTTCCTGGTCGCTCAGGAACCCGCGCGCCTTGGCAATGCCAAAATCGGTCAGCTTTACGTCTCCTTCATATGCGATCATGATGTTTTTGAAACTGACGTCCCGATGGACAATGCCCAGGGGACGGCCGTCCTTGTCGGTCTTGGCGTGGGCGTATGCCAGGCCCCGGGCGACGCGACTGCTGATAAACACGGCCAGATCGCGCGAAAGCGGCCGTTTCTTCAGGCTCAGTTGCCGCATAAATTGCTCCAAATTGGCGCCCCGGATCAATTCCATGCAGATGAAATAAACATTGTTGGCCTCGCCCAGGTGATAGGTCTGCACAATATTGGTATGGATCAAATCCGCAACGAGCTTGGCCTCGCCGATGAAATTTTCGATAAACATTTTTTGGCTGGCAAAATTGGGGCGAATGATTTTGATCGCGACGCGTTTGACGAAGTCGCGCGCGCCGTGCTGTTCCGCCTCATAAACCACGCCCATGCCGCCTTCAAAGATTTTGCCGACGATGTCGTATCGAAATTCGCTTTGGATCGAGAACAAAGCCATGAATGGATATTCGGAAATTGGCCATCGAAGTCAAGCCCAGGCAGCGCCCGGCTCGATTTATTTCGCCATTGGTTCCCGCGCCCGGTCAGCCGGTTGCGGCGCGCCGCCGAATGCGAACCTCTCGAAATTCCAGCGCAGGCAACGTCCATGGTATTGCGGAATTATTTCCAATTGATGGGTCCTTCATAAATGATGGCGTAACCGGGGAGCGAGGGTCCAATGTTCCCCGTCGTTGCAGAAAGAAAATGGCAATGAACAGATAAATTACCGATTCAGACGGGCTCGGGGCTTGTGCTTTAATGTTTTGTCCTTTTGCGCAATGACGCAGGACCGCGGCTTGGGGCATGCTTGAGGGCTTCAGCGGTTCAATGCTTCAACGCTCCCGCCCTGGGCGAAGGCTGGAAACCCCAAATTTTTCTATATTTTTTGCTTGCGCCATCAGGCCGAAACAATTTAATTCGAGCCAAGTCAAATGACTATTTGAATTAATACAACAACTATTAACCCCAAAAGGAAGGACACCGATACTATGGCAAAAGCACTCTCGAAATCACAATTGGCCGCCGCAATCGCTGAAAAGGCTGAAATACCCAAGAAAAAAGCCGGAGAAATCCTTGAACATGTGGCCGCGCTCGCCTACAAACATGCCAAGGACACTTTCACACTGCCTGGCATTGGCAAGCTGGTCCTGCGCAACCGCGCCGCCCGCATGGGCCGTAATCCCAAAACCGGGGAGGCCATCCAGATTCCCGCCAAACGCGTCGTGAAATTCCGCGTGGCCAAGGCCGCCAAAGACGCAATCCTGGGCAGCAAGTAATACAATTCTTTTTCAAGCGAGGCGTTCCGCAGCACGGAGCGCCTTTTTTGTTGTTGGGACTGCGGAGTGAACGTTTCAACCGGGCGTTGGAATTTGACATCGGTCCCGAATTCCATACGCTTGAAATCAAAAGGTCGCCATGAAAAAAGCGTTTCCGAAATTGCCGGCGCTGTTTTTGTCTCTGGTCTGGGGCCTGATCGTTGTCTGTCAATTGGCGCCGTGCCGGTTATTGGCAAAGGACTGGCTGCCGATACCAGGGAAGAACTTGTTGCCGCATAACGACGCCCAAACGTATTACGAGAACGGGGCCCAGGACTTTCGTTCCGGGGCGTTTCAGGCGGCAATCAATGAATTTTCCAGAGCCGTTGAATTGGACCCCTCTTTTACACCCGCATACGACGCCCGCGCAACCGTGCGGTTTGTAATGAAAGATTATGCCGACGCAATAACCGATTGCGATCGGGTTCTGGGGCTTACCCATGATGACGAGCACGTCTATCTTCTCAAGGGCGCCTGCCGCTATTATCTCCACGACCTGCAGGGGGCCCTCAAGCCACTCAATACGGCCATTTTAATGAATACAAACGATGTGATGGCTCTGGACATTCGCGCAATGGTGCTGGCCGAACTCAGGAAGTGGGACGATGCCGACGCGGATTTTACAGCGGCCATTCAATTTGCCCCAAACGATGGACGGGCATACTATGGTCGCGCGGCATCTGAAGCGTTGCAGAAGGATTACGAAAAATCATTGGCTGACGTGTCCGACGCTCTTGATTTGTTGAACGATAAATCTGTCATCGGCCCCGCATACGGCCTTCGTGCCGATGTTGAAACGCACCTAAAAGACCGCACAGGGGCTTTCGCCGATGCCAATGCCAGGATCCAACTGGATTCATCAGACGATAATGCCTACGCTTCCCGGGCATTTATTGAAACATTGTGGGACGATTTTTCGGACGCGAGTAATGACCTCCACATGGCAATTCAGATCAATCCCACCAATTCACAAACGTATTTGATTCGCGGCGTGTTGGAACAAAAATCCGGAAATTTCGCGTCCGCCCTGGCCGATTTTAAGCGGGGACTTTTAAACGACACGGAGGCCGTGAATGTCCCTGACGTTTATGAAGCGATAGGCTATGCCCATGCGGAACTGGCTCAGTGGCGGCCGGCGCTGGAAGACTTTCACAAAGCAATGGCCTTTAACTCGCCTCCAACGGATGTTCCCTTCCAGATATTTTTGATTGAATACCGCCTCGGCGCGGCGCAGCAAGCCAGAAAAGACCTCGGCGCCTACATCCGGTCCATTCCCGCCGCCAAAAGTCATGATTGGACCGCGAGCATAGCCCATTTTTTGGCCGGTACTCTGAATGAAAACGACCTGATCAATCAGGCCCGGTCCAAAGCCAAACGGCCTACGGATGTCGCCACGCAAACGGGCGATGCCTGGTATTACGCCGGTATGCTGCATTGGCTGGCCGGCGACAAGTCCGGCGCTTTCGAACGATTTAAAAAATCCCTAAAGCTCGGCGATGACAACAGCGATAACTATCTGATGGCCAGGAGCATGCTTGGAGACTCGCCCTCGGCCGCCAACCCTCAGCCATCAGCGCAGCGGCAGGCCGATTCAGGCAAATAGCCGGACTCGTCACGATGGCTGCGGGCTTTGGATCCCGTTTCACGTTTCAATATTTTAATTCCTTCTACTTCTTCCATCCCGTGCCCACCCGCCGGCAAAACTGGCGCGGCTTTTGCCCGTAAAACGACGCTCCCGCTTGCAATGCTTTCGACCGCAATTTCTTTTGGCGTACGGCAATCACTCGCGCCAGCAGCCGCTTGAGATTCTGCTCAATGAACTCGTTGAGCATGAATAAATCGTGATCATCTCCCAGGAGATGACCCAGATGCTTCAAATCGGCCATGCACGGTTTAATTTTTCCCGACCGCGCCGCGCATAACAACTGCAATTGATTCGCCAGGTCTTTGACCCGCTTGCGCCAATCGTGAAAATGTTCCGGCGAAGGTTCCCGTTCGGCGAGGGCCAGCGCCTTGCGGCCGCGTCCGTAAATTTTTTTAAGACCCGGCCCAAGCGTCTTCCAACTGTTTGGTTTTACTTTCAGGCTCCCTAATTGTTGCCGCGCTGCAAACAAATACCGTTTCACCGAATTTACAGTTTCACCCCATTTGTTTTCCTCAGTCTTGCAGCTTTGACGAAGCGAGTTTTGAAGTTTCGGCAGGATCGAGCGCGGAAATTGGCCTTTTGAACGTTTTGCCAGCTTTCCCAGCGCTGTCAGGCGCGCCTGTGCGTCACGCATCGGATTCAGACGGCCCGCGGCCTCCCGCAAATCCCCGGTCGCCTCCTCATAGGCGGTTCGCCCAATGCCCGACCGCACCAGGCGAAGAATCGCGCGCAATTTTTTGATTTGCTTGCGCGCGTCATGCACCGCGCCCGTCTCCAACATTTCCATGGCCTGGTCGAGGCGCTCGCGACACAATCGCCGCGCGGCCTTCGTTACCGTTTCGTTCCTTTTAAATCGAAAAGACATGGTCCTGATTCAAGAAGGTATATTCAACCGAAGGCGCCTATTGTCAACTGGGACGCGCTCACTTATCCTCAAAGGCCCGCGCCAGCCGAAGAATCATCCATGCGCCAAAAGCCAATACCACGGCAGCGACGGCCAGTCCCTCGATCACCTGCCAGAAACGCTCGCCGGAGAGAGAGCGCAAGGGAAATATCAGCCACCATATGCCCGGGACGGCCAGCACAACAGTCGCCTTTAAAAGACCCAACCGCGGCGGCTTCCGATTATCAGACCGCCAGGCTTTGCCCCAAAAATAAGCCGCGCTGGCCAGCCCGATGAACGCCCAAATCGCGACCCGCCAGCGCCAATGAAAGGTCAAATCGCCGTCCGGCTGCCGGACAAATCCCGCCAACCAGCCATACGCGAGGGCCAGACTGAGCGTCGTAAACCAAATGACCATCCTCCTCAAAAGAATGTCGCGTGGCGCAGATTGTTGAAAATTTTCGGGCACCGCACCCTTCGGGTTTGAGTTTTTCAATTTTGAGCCCATGCCATTCGATTCAATTGACATTGAAATAGGCTCGTCGGTCCACCGGCCAGACCCTCGCGGTGCGAAACGGCAATTTCCGATAAATCCGCCCAACGGACTTTACAGACCCCTTCCACTTCAACGCGCGCGCTCACTCACAAACTCACGATGCAACCTCGCGTAGATTCCGTCCTGGCACAACAACGATTCATGCGTGCCGCGCTCGGCGATGCGGCCCCGGTCCATCACCAGCACCAAATCCGCCCGGCGAATCGTGCTCAACCGATGCGCTACGATGAACGCGGTGCGCCCCCGCAGCAAAATCTCCAGCGCCCGCTGCAATCGCGCCTCGGTGACCGTATCAATCGCGCTTGTCGCTTCGTCCAACACCACGATTCCGGGGTTGGCAAGCATGGCTCGCGCGAAACACACCAATTGCCGCTGGCCGAACGATAGAGAGGCGCCCCGCTCCGTGACTTGGGTCTGCAATTTGTTGCCCATGGCATCCATCAAATCCGCGCAATCCAGGGCCGCGAGCGTGGCGCGCACTTCCGTCTCGGTGGCGTCCGGCCGTGCAAAGCGGATATTGTCCAGTACGCTGCCGGTATAGAGAAAATTGTTCTGTTGGACGCAGCCCATTTGCGAGCGGAGGGAATCGCTCGTGATGGCGTTCAAGTCCACTCCATCCACCAGCACACGACCGCTTACGGGCCGGTAAAACTTTTGAAGGAGGCCCACCAGCGTCGTTTTGCCGCTGCCGGTGTGGCCCACCAGCGCCACCGTTTGTCCCGGCTCAGCCACAAAGGAAATATCCTGAAGCACTGGCCGTCCCGGCTTGTACTCGAAACAGACGCGTTGAAACTCGACGCGCCCCCTGAGGGGCGCCGCGGGTTTGGCGTCAGGGGCATCCACCCATTCCGGTTCCTGGTCCAGCATCCGGAACAATCGTTCGGCGCCGGCCATCGCCATGAACGCCTGGTTCAATTGATTGCCAATGGCCTGCACCGGCTCGAAAAAAAGGTTCGCCAGGAAAAAAAACATCACGAGGTCGCCGACCTGCATATGCATCCACCCATGCCATTTTAACACCCCAAACGCCCCAATGAGCGCCATCGTGCCCAGGAACAACTGGCTCTTTAACTGCAACAGCGGCACAAAGACCGCCGAGGCCTGCGCCACGCCCACATTGTTCTCGCCGTGCGCGTCAATTAATTTCCGGAAAAATCCGGCGTTGGTTTCATGGCGCACAAACGCCTGCGTCACGCGTATGCCGCTCACAGACTCGGCCAGCGTCGAAGCCACCCGGCTCCAGGATTCCTGCACCCGCCGCAGGCGCCGGCTCATCTCGCGCCGATAATTCTGGTTCACAACCCAAATCAATGGCGCGAGCACGACCATCAACGAAAACAATTTCCAGTCGTACCAGGCCATCAGCGCCGCAGACACAATCATTTGCAGCCCCTGCACCACCAGCACAAACGCCACGTCCTGCACGCCGGCCCGCACACTGTCAATGTCGGAGGTCATCCGGCTGATAATGCGCCCGAATTTCGTTTGATTGAAAAATGACATTGGCATCGTCATCAACTTTCGAAACAACGTTGAGCGCATGTCGTGGACCACAGCTTCACCGAGTTCGAGCGCAAACTTTTGGCGAAAATGCACCGTGAAAATCGTCAGCGCTGCCAGCGCGAGATAACCCGCCGCGTAGAGATAAATGCGATTGAGATTGCGCCCGGTGATGGGGCCGTTGATGGTCGCGGCAATCAAATACGCCAGCAACGGCAACTGGACGCCGCGGATAAACGTCAAAAAAAACAACCAATTGCGCCGCGCCGCATAGGGCCGCGTAAAGCTGAAAATCCGTCGAATGAGTTCGGGTTGCAACGGCGCCCGGTCGGTTTCGCGTTCCTCCGGACTGTAATACGTAATTGCCTCGCGGGCCAAATCCATCCTTTGCAGCTTCGACAGGGCTTCCGGTGCCTGGCGCTCTTGCCGCTTCACTTTCGGCTCTTCCAATTTCATAGCGTGGCTCATGCCGCCTTCCCCTCCGGTTCATCGTCCAGATCCATGATTTGCAGCAGCGCCGTCTCACGATAAATTCCCGGCTGATGCGCCAATTCCTCGTGCGTGCCCGTTTGCGCCAGTCGTCCTTTCTCCAGCACCAGAATAAAATCCGCGCGCCGCAACAAGCTCAATCGCGACGATACGACAAACGTCGTCCGTCCCGTCATCGCTTCGCGCAATGCCGAAACAATTTCATTTTCCGTGCGCGCGTCCACCGAAGCGGTGGGGTCATCCAATATCAAAATTGGCGGCTGCAGCAACAACGCGCGCGCCAGCGCCAGGCGCTGGCGTTGTCCGCCCGACAAATCCACGCCTGATTCGCCTAACACGGTCCCATAACCCTCTGGAAGGGCGGAAATGAATTCATGGGCCGAGGCGATGCGCGCCGCCTTCTCCACTTGTTCCCTCTTCGCGTGCGGATGGCCAAAGGCGATGTTTGCGGCAACGGTGTTCGAAAACAAAAAGCTTTCCTGATAAACGATCCCGATTTGACGGCGATACTCGTCCAGGTCCAGGTCCCGCAAATCTTTGCCATCCGCAAGAATGCGCCCGCGTCGCGGATCGTAAAAACGCGGCAGCATTCCCAGCAACGTGGTTTTGCCCGAGCCGGTCATGCCAAAAATTCCGATGATTTGTCCCGGGCGCGATTCAAATGAAACGCCGGACAACGCCGGTTTCTCCGGTGAATAGCCGAACGTTACATTCTCGAAGACGATTTTCCCTGTTAGCCGTCCGGGCAGGATCGCGTTGGATTTAGTTTGTACTTCCACCGGCGTGTCCAGGACCTCAAACACGCGCCGGGCCGCGGCGAGGCTCTGTTGCACCGAATTGGCAATCGTCGCAAGCGTGGCCACCTGGCCGGTGAACTGTTGGAGCAACCCCGCGAAGACGACCAATCCGCTGCCCAGGGCGATCCTGCCCTGCACGAACAGCCAGCCGCCGTACGCGAATAAAATCACCAGGCTCAATTGCGAGAGCATCTGTGTGGTTGGCGTAAAAATCGAGAGGTCGCTGAAAATTTTTCGTTGTTGCGACGATACCAAATCGTTCGCCGCCTCGAACCGGCGCACCTGATGCGGCTCGGCCGAAAACCCTTTCACCGTTTGCATTCCACGGACGCTCTCGCTGAAGAGCAAAATCATGTGGTCCGTCAATTCGCGGTTCTTCAAATAACCCGGCCGCAATTTTCCCGAAAAATAATGCGACACGCACCATAACGGCAGCGCTACGCTTAAACACGCGACCGTGAGCGAGGGTTGTATGCGCCACATAAAGAATGCGTACGCCGCCAACGTCAAAATCATGTTCACACCCTGCAACAGCACGCCGTCCACGAACAGGCGGGTGTTTTGCACGTCGCCTGTCACGCGATTGAAAATGGAATTGGAACCGTGAACGTCAAAGAAGCTGAAGCTCAGGCGCTGAAGTTTCGCGTACACCTGCGCGCGCAATTCCGGCACAATCTCGCCCTGCGCCAGCCGCGCCGTGGTCATGTTATAAGAGTATGTCAGCCCGGCCCGCAACAGCGCCTGGACCACAATCGCCGCGGCCAACGTCGTGACAGTCCGCAGTGGCGTCCAGTCCTCCGGCGGTTGCCAGCCAAATGGGTACTGCGGCGCCGGCGCGCCGGCGGGATTCAGCGCATGCCGGATGAGGTCAATGACCGCGCCCAATAATTGAAGTCCCGTGATCCCCAGGAGCAGCAGCATCAGGCTCAATGCGACCGATAAGACGCAATCCCCGCGGAAGCGCCATCCCAACGTTAACAACCGCCGGACAAGATGCCCGGTGGAATACCGCCGGTCATCCGCCGACAAATCATTCAATGTGCCTGTCTTTTTCAGAGGCATATAATGCCCCAGCCGCGCCCGATAATCGAATAAATTTTGCTCTCCTCTCTGTCGGAATATACCGGAGAGGGACTGTGGGCTTGACTTACCTTCGCCGTTCTGTTAAACATGCCTCAGAGTTGAGCCTCGCTAAAAAGACAATCCTGGCCGCCGAAGTTAATTTTTCACGGTGGCTATCATTGTCCATTTTCCAATGTAGCGCTTCCGGTGTTTTTGCTGAAGCAATTGAGCTTCATTGCAATCATCGCCGAGTTGGCCTGTCAAATCGGCTGGTTCACGGAAGCCTCTTATGAACAAACTTTTTTCACGCACTCTGATCGCCGGTGCCACGACGGCGTTCGTCTCGCTGGGCTGCCTGCGCGCCGGAGCCATAGCCATCGTATCGGGCCCGACCTTTACCCCGTCAACCGCCGCCCCGCTTGCGGGCGTCATGCACGTGACGACCGATGTCAATTCGATGGTCAGCGTGTGGGTGAGCAATGGCACAAACGTTTGGCAAAGGGATTTCTATGATTATGGGACCAATCATACAGAAACGATGCTGGGTTTTTATCCAGGGCAGACAAATCTGATGCTGGTCACTGTTTACGACAAATATCGGAACGCCTGCACAGGTCCGAAGCTGTTGACCTTCGTGACTGGTCCGCTGCCGTCAGATTTTCCGGTAATGACTCTTTTGACCAATAACCCAAGCCAAATGGAGCCCGGATACACCTTATTCGTGGCGGAAAACCGAGCGGACGCCCGCGGCTACATTACCATTGTGGACGCGTGGGGACAGGTGGTCTGGTATCGCCAAGTGCTGCAATCCAGCGATATTGATGTGCAACAGCAGCCCGACGGGAACCTGTTCATTCATGAGCAGCCTCCGGCGGACGACTTTGTCGAAATGAACCTGCTAGGAAATATCGTCCAAACCTGGCCGGCAGCCGCCGGTTATCCGGTAAACAGTCACGTGGGCATTATTACCGATCGCGGAACCATTCTATATCTGAGCGACGTCAGCGAAGTGGTAACCAACTTTCCATTGTGGAGCTACCCGCTCAGCCAGAGCGACAGTAACAACATGCCGACGTCAGGGAGTATTACTGTGGATGATTGCCCAGTGGTGGAAGTGTCCATGACCAACGGCGCACTGGCTAATGTCTGGTCGCCACTAAAGCAACTGGGCGCCACTCGGTTGACCTATAACACCGGCGATTTTCCCGATACCACTGGATTAGATACCGAGCACGCCAACGCGATCATTGATGATACGAACGATAATTCGATTATTGTTTCACTGCGCAACGAGAGTACCATTTACAAATTCTCCCGACTGACCGGAAAGTTGATCTGGATTCTGTCGCCGCAAGGCGATTTTGCGGCGCCAGCCGAATGGCCGGCGGATTTGCAGCCTTACCTTTTGACTCCGGTGGGCAGTCCGTTCGAGTGGTGCTATGCCCAGCACGGGCCGTGTTTGACGCCTCAAGGGACTTTGGTCGTCTTTGATGATGGAGATTACCGGGCCTGCCCTTTCGAGCCAATCGTCCCTAACCAAGACAATTACAGCCGAGCTGTGGAATATAGCATTGACGAAACCAATATGACCATTTCCCAGGTCTGGGATTCCTATGATTCCGGACTGGGGGGCGGGGACAAGCTCTGGTCGTTCATCCTGGGCAATGCCGATTGGCTGCCGCAGCGTCGGAATGTGCTGGCGACGTTTGGGTGGGTCAATTATGACAATGGCGTGGACCTGACGAACAATTCCACCATGGCTCGGATCGTTGAATATACCCATGACCCGGTGCCGCAGGTCGTATTTGATCTTTCCGTCTGGAATTATCAGACGCCCCCGCATGAAAACACGGGTTATGATGTTTATCGCAGCCACAGGATCACAGATTTCTACGGCCACCCCGCCAGCCCGGTAGCCGACGTTGTAATAAACCTCGATGGGCCACCGGGAGCGGATCTGCAATTCTCCGCCGACCCAACGCACACCTACGTGGTCCAGGCGTCCAGTGATTTGATCAATTGGACGACGATTGGAACTGCGGCCCAGGACGGCGATTCCGGTCAGTTTGAATTTGATGATCTCAACGGCAGCCAATTCGCCAAACGGTTTTACCGTGTCATTACCGAATAACACGGGCGTCCGCGTAAGGCGAGCGTAGCCGTGTGCCCCAAGCCCGGCGCCGCCGCAAAATCCTTCCCGAGGAGTGGGGCCGCACGGCGGCGCTCCGTCGCTACCGCTTTAGTTTTCGAATATATTCCAGTGGATGGTCGTCGAGTACGTTTGGGTAAATGCCCTGAATTTTATTGGAATCGTAATAGGTCACGCCGGCGTAAAAAAATAGCGGAATTATAGGGACCTGGTTGCTGATGAGGATGCTCTCGGCATGTTGAAAGATTTCCTCACGGACCTTCAAATCGCGCTGTTCGTTCGCCTGCTGAATGAGCGCGTCGTATTCGGAATTTTTCCAGCCGGTGCGGTTCTCGCCGTCGTTGCTGACGAACATTTCCAGGAAGGTATTTGCGTCGTCGTAATCGCCCACCCAACTGGAGCGCGACAACTCATAATCCAGGGTCCCCTGCATGTTCCAAAAAACCTTCGTTTCGACCTGCCTCAAGTCCATGTGAATGCCGAGGGTGTCGGCCCAGATTTGCTGCAATTCGACGGCAATGTTTTCCTGAGTCCTGGCCGCGCCGCCCGCGGCGGCGTCAAAAGTGTATTCGAAGCGGGGAAAACCTTTGCCGCCGGGATAACCGGCCCGGGCGAGCAATTTTTTGGCAAGAACGGGATCATAGCCAAGACCCTGAGGTGATTCGTAATTAGCTGTTCCGGGCGGCACAAAATGGGAGGCCGGTTGCTCGCCGGCGCGCATGATTTTTTTGACCAACTCCTCCTTGTCAATGGCCAGCGCCAAGGCGCGGCGCACCAGCGGGTCGTCAAAGGGTTTGCGCGTCACGTTGAAGCGGATGAAGTAGGTGCCGAGGAAATTATATTTGTGAAAGTCCGGCCGCTTCAGAAGCGTGTCCAACAATTCCTCGGGAATCTCATCTTTGTCCCACACAATGTCAGCGGCGCCGCTTTCATAAAGATTGAAGGCGGTGTTCGCGGAGCCGATGGGAAGAATGTCAATGATGGCCGATTGCGTATTTTTGGCGTTCCAATAACGGGGATTCTTGACCAGGCGCACGCGGTCATTTAACCGCCAAAACGCCAGTTCATAGGGCCCGCTGCTGGGCAACGGACGGGCCATGATCCAGTGGTCGCCGTATTTCTCAATCGTCTGCCGGGGCACGACAAACATCACCGGGAAAGTGCATAAATCGAGGAAAAAGGCTATCGGGTAATTGAGTTCGCAACGGACAGTGTATTTGTCCAGCGCGTGAACGCCCACCAGCGACGCGTTTGTGATTTTTCCGGCGTTAAAAGCTTCGCCATTTTTCAGATAATAGAGAGCGAAAGCGTAATCCGAGGCGGTGGATGGTTTGAGGGCGCGGATCCACGAATAGACGACGTCATTCGCGGTGATGGGTTCGCCCGTGGACCAGACAAGGTTTGTCCGGAGATGGAACGTATATATTTTCCCATCCGGAGAAATGTCCCAATCTTTTGCCAGCCCGGGGATGGGGCGGGCGGTTTTGGGGTCCAGGCGCAATAAACCTTCAAACATTCCGCGCGCGATGCGCATATCCGGCTGGCTGACGATAATGGCCGGATCGAGCGAATCAGGCTCGGCGCGGTTGATGATGGTAATGTCGGCCGGCGGCTCGCTGCGGAAGCAGCCGGACAGGGCCAGGCAGAGCGTCGGAACAAGCAGGAGACCAAATAAAGGACAACGCGCCCGCGAAAAGAATTTCGGGGCGCGCATCGCGAAGACAGGCATTGAAATTATTTGCCTTTGGTGGCCGGATACACCGGCATAGCCGGCGTCGCGGCCGGCGCGGAGGCGGGCGCCGTTGCGGGTTGGGGGGCAACCCGAGGCGCAGTCTGCATCTGTTGCTGCTGTTCGACTCCGTTCTCGAATGACGACTGATTGCCACGGCTCGACCGCGTTTCCAGTGAACCCAGAATCACGGCCAGCACAACAAAAACAACGGTGGCCCATTTGGTAATCTTGGTGAGCGCGTTCCCGGAGCCGGCGCCAAAGAGAGCGTCTGCCGCGCCGCCGCCGAAGGCCAGCGCGCCACCGGAGTCTTTCTTGGGCGGTTGGGCCAGGATCAACAGAACCAAAACGCCGGAATTGATGAACAATAAAGCTACCAGAATATCCACGATGAAACTCATACCAGAATTTAAATTGAATTTTTGATTATGTCAGCAAAACTTCTCGCTTCGAGGCTGGCGCCGCCGACGAGCGCGCCATCCACGTCAGGTTGGCCCATTAATTCGCGGGCATTGGCCGGTTTAACGCTGCCGCCGTATTGAATACGGACTTTGCGGGCGGTCTGTTCGTCGAACAAGCGCGCCAGAAGGCGGCGTATGAAGGCGTGAGCGTCCTGGGCCTGTTGCGTTGTGGCCGTTTTTCCGGTGCCAATGGCCCAAACCGGCTCATAGGCGATGATGGTTTCGATCATTTGATCGCGAGTCAAGGCTCCCAAGCTTCCGCGCACCTGGGCTTCGAGGACTTGTTCGGTCTGGCCGGCTTCGCGCTCAACCAAAGTTTCGCCCACGCAAACGATCGGCTTCAAGGTCGCTCCATGGGCCGCCGCTGCTTTTTTGGCGACGAGGGCGTCTGTTTCGCGCTGATACTGGCGCCGTTCGCTGTGGCCCAGGATTACGTAACGAACGAAACATTCCTTGAGCATACCGGCGCAAATTTCGCCGGTGCAGGCGCCAAAGTTGTGCTCGCTCATGTTTTGAGCGCCAAGCCGGATATTTTTCGTTTCCAAAATTGCCTTTGAAACCGCTTCCAGCGCCGTAAAGGGGGGGCATACCACGATGTCAGCCTCTTTGAGGTTTTTCAGTTCCAGCTTCAGGTCATTCACCAGGGCCAGCGCCTCGGCAATGGTTTTATTCATCTTCCAATTGCCGGCGATGATTAGTTTTCTTTCTTTAGTCATTTGTTTAAAATATTCCTGTGAATTGGGCGACCGCTCAGGCCGCAGTTCAATCCGCGCGGGAAATTGGGCAAAGTTTCGAAGCGGCCATGGCTAAAATGTCATGTCTCCAAAATTTCTGCAAATCCAAACTTACTCATTTCTCTGTCAATGCCGCGACGCCCGGCAGGACTCCGCCTTCCAAAAACTCGAGGCTCGCGCCGCCGCCTGTGCTCATGAATGTAACTTTGTCGCCCAGTTTGGCTTTGTTCAACGCTTTTACGCTGTCGCCGCCGCCAATGATACTTTTTGCGCCGTTCTTTTGGGTGGCATCGGCCACGGCCTGGGCAACGCAATTTGTGGCCGCGGCAAAACGGGCGTCCTCGAACATACCCATTGGCCCATTCCAGAGAATGGTCTTCGCGCCGGAAATGATGTTTGCGTAATGGCGGGCCGTCTCTTCGCCGATGCTGAAACCTTCCGCCTCATCCGGCAGGTTGCCTGTGACGGTCTTGATATTTGTGAAATCCATGACGGGCTTGCCTTTCTTATTCAGCTTGCCAGTCTCCACGGGCGTCGCCACGACCACGTCGGAGGGCAATTGAAAGTTCACGCCAAGTTTTTTGGCCTTGGCTTCGGCGTCCAGAGCGGTCTTTTTGTGTTCGGGTTCCACCAGCGATTTGCCGACGTTCTCGCCATGCGCCAATTTGAAGGTGTAGGCCATGGCGCCGCCGACCAAAATGGTGTCGGCTTTTTCGAGCAAGCGGTCAATGACTTTGATTTTGTCCGATACTTTGGCTCCGCCCAAAATGACAACGAATGGCCGCGGCGGATTCTCCAGTTCGTGGCCCAGGAATTTCAATTCGCGTTCCATTAACAGGCCTGCCGCGCATTTACCGCCGCGTTTGGCGATAGCGCGCGCGACCCCTTCGGTAGAGGCATGCGCCCGATGGGCCGCGCCAAAAGCGTCGTTGACATAAACATCGGCGATTTTAGCCAATTTTTCCGCAAAGGCCGGGTCGTTGGCTTCCTCTTCGTTGTAATAACGGACGTTTTCGAGAAGGGCAACGTGGCCATCTCTCAAGGTTGAAGCGATTTTTTCGGCACGAGGGCCAATGCAATCATCGGCGAATTCGACGGGCATGCCCAGAAGCTCGTGCAATTTCAGGCCAACCGGACGGAGAGACAGGGTTGGTTCGCGCTTGCCTTTAGGGCGGCCAAGGTGGGCGGCCAATATAATCTTTGCGCCTTTTTCGACGAGTAATTTGAGCGTCGGCAGCGTTTCGACAATACGAGTGGCATCCGTCACGACCATCTGTCCGTCCTTTTCCTCCATGGGAACGTTGTAATCCACGCGCATCAAAACGCGCTTGCCACGGACATCCAGGTCTTGAACAGTCAATTTGGCCATAAAATCAAAGAGGGGGAGTTTAGCGATAATTGGCCAGGGTGCGCCAGTCTTTTTGCCTGGAAACCATTCCATAAGACCCGATAGGACCCTAATTGAGTGGAAGCGCCAATTCTGCCGCATTTTTCTTGAACCTGCCGTCCGAAGCAGGTGTCAAACCATCCTGAAGATTTTTCCAAATATTTATTGCGTTGACTTTTTTTTAATGTATGTTCGATTCTCCGTTTCGTTTCTATTATGATTAGCACCAAAGAAAGCGCCCGGGAACTGCTTGGATTGGACAAGGTCAACCAGGTAGATTATGTCGGAATCACCGTAGCGTCCCCTGATGCCATCCGTTCCTGGAGCAAAGGCGAAGTTAAAAACCCTGAAACCATCAATTACCGCACGTTCAAACCTGAAAAAGGGGGTTTGTTCTGCGAGCGAATTTTCGGCCCGGTCAAAGACTGGGAATGTTCCTGCGGCAAATTTAAACGGATCAAACATCGTGGGATCGTTTGCGATCGTTGCGGCGTGGAAGTGACCCTGGCCCGGGTGCGCCGGGAGCGGATGGGTCATATCGAATTGGCGGTGCCCGTCTGCCACATTTGGTTTTTCAAGTGCATGCCCTCGCGTATCGGGCTGGCGCTGGATATGACCGCCCGTCACCTTGAGCGCGTCATTTATTATGAAGATTACCTGGTAATTGATCCGGGCAATACGCCGCTCAAGCAGAACCAGTTGCTCAACGAGAACGAATATCGCGAAGCGCGGGAAACGTACGGGGCCGAAGCGTTTATCGCTAAAATGGGGGCTGAAGCGGTGCGCGACGCGCTCGCCCGCGTGGACCTTGCCAAGGGCATCGAGGAATTGCAGCAGGCCATGACTGAGACCAAGAGCAAGCAAATCCGCAAGAAATTGGCCAAGCGCATTAAGTTGTTGCAGGGCCTCCAATCGTCCAAGAGCCGGCCGGAATGGATGATTCTTATAGTGCTGCCGGTGATTCCACCGGATTTGCGGCCGCTGGTGCCGCTTGAAGGCGGTCGTTTCGCCACGTCCGACCTGAACGATCTCTATCGCCGTGTGATCAACCGCAACAATCGTCTCAAGACGTTGCTGCAGCTCAAAACGCCGGAGGTGATTATCCGCAACGAAAAGCGAATGTTGCAGGAGGCGGTGGATGCGCTTTTTGACAACGGGCGGCATGGTCGTCCCGTCACCGGGGCGGGCAACCGCTCGCTCAAATCGCTTAGCGACATGCTCAAGGGCAAGGGCGGCCGTTTCCGCCAGAATTTGCTCGGCAAACGCGTGGATTACTCGGGTCGCTCGGTCATCGTCATCGGACCGGAACTCAAACTCAACCAGTGCGGTCTGCCCAAGAAAATGGCGCTGGTGCTGTTCGAGCCATTCATCATTCGGCGGCTCAAGGAACTGGGTTATGTCCATACCGTTCGCTCGGCCAAAAAGATGATCGAACGGCAGACGAAGGAAGTATGGGATGTTCTGGAAGAAGTCACCAAAGGCCATCCCGTGCTGTTGAACCGCGCGCCGACGCTGCATCGGTTGTCTGTGCAGGCGTTTGAACCGCAACTCATTGAAGGCGAAGCCATCCGCATTCATCCGCTGGTTTGCACGGCGTATAACGCGGACTTCGACGGCGACCAAATGGCCGTTCACGTTCCGCTGTCGGTCGAAGCGCAAATGGAAGCGCGCCTGCTCATGATGGCCACCAACAACATTTTCTCGCCCTCCAGCGGCAAGCCCATTATCACACCCACCCAGGACATCACGCTGGGAGTGTATTATCAGACGGCTGAACCGCGCAAGCCGATGCCCCAGGACGTGAAAGGGCTCCCACTGTTTGGCACCAAGGAAGAGGTCATTTTCGCGTACGACGACGGCGCGCTCAAGACGCACGACCGGATTCGGCTGGCAAATCCGGACCACGGCAGACAAACTGTTTTCGGGAACGCAGAGAAGAAGATTCTCGATACGACGGTTGGCCGCGTGATCTTCAGCGAGATTTGGCCCATTGAGCTTGGTTTCCCGAACAGGCCGGTCAAAAAGTCCGATTTGGGCGACCTGATATGGAAGTGCTACAAGTATGCCGGCCACGACAAAACCGTCGTGATGCTCGACAAATTGAAGGAGCTTGGCTTCCGCGAGGCGACCAAGTCCGGCGCGAGCATTGGCATTGACGACATGATTGTGCCCAAGGAACGAGACGAGCAGATTGACTCGGCCCAAAAGCAAATCAGGGAAGTCGAAAAGCAATATCGCAAAGGAGTGATCACCCCGGGGGAACGTTACAACAAAATCGTGGACATCTGGACGCATTGCACCGACCAGATTTCCAGCGTGATGTTCGACACCTTGAAGGCCAACCAGGGCAAAAAGGAATACAATCCGGTTTACCTGATGGTGGATTCAGGCGCGCGCGGCAACAAAC
This sequence comes from Limisphaerales bacterium, assembly GCA_050737335.1. Taxonomy (GTDB): domain Bacteria; phylum Verrucomicrobiota; class Verrucomicrobiia; order Limisphaerales; family UBA11358; genus UBA11358. The sequence continues at coordinate 23,381 of JBOHXA010000466.1, forward strand.
AGCAGGTGCGTCAGCTTGCGGGTCTGCGCGGCCTCATGGCCAAGCCCAGCGGCGACATTATCGAAAAACCGATTCTGGCAAACTTTCGCGAGGGCCTGTCTGTGTTGGAATACTTCATTTCCACGCACGGTGCCCGCAAAGGCCTGGCCGATACGGCCCTCAAGACGGCGGACTCGGGTTACATGACCCGCAAGCTCGTGGACGTTTCGCAGGATGTCATCATCCAGGAAGACGATTGTGGCACAACCAACGGCATCTGGGTCAGCGCGGTTTATGAGGGTGAAGATGAAGTCGTCAAAATCGCTGACCGGCTTGTGGGCCGATTTGCGTGCGACGACATCACCAATCCGACCAATCCGAAGGAATATTTAGTCAAGGCCAACGAAGAGATTGACGAGACCAAAGCCAAAGCCATTGATGACGCCGGCATTGACCGCATGCGAATTCGATCCGTGCTCACGTGCGAGAGCAAGCACGGGATTTGCATCCATTGCTACGGCCGCAACCTGGCGACGGGCGGCATCGTGAAACTGGGCGAGGCGGTTGGCATAATCGCCGCCCAATCGATCGGCGAACCCGGCACGCAATTGACCATGCGGACGTTACACATTGGCGGCACGGCGGCGCAGGTCTTTAAAGTGCCTCAAATCAAGTCCAAGCACGAGGGCACCATTCATTACAACGAATTGCGCGTTGTCGAATTGCAGGATGGCAACAATATCGTCCTCAATAAAAACGGCTCGGTTTCCATTCTCAGCGACGACGGTCGCGAACTGGAGAACCACGTCGTCGTCATTGGCGCGGTCATTTCCTTCAAGGACGGCCAGAACGTCAAGAAGGGCGATACATTCGTCCAATGGGACCCGTACAATGTTCCGATCTTGTCCGAAAAAGCCGGCAAGGTTAAATTCCACGATATCATCGAGGGCGTCACGATGAAGCAGGAGACCGATGAAACCACCGGGCAGGAAGCCATGGTCATCATCGAACACAAGGAGGATTTGCACCCGCAGATCATCATCAGCGATGACCAGGGCGAAGTCGTGGCAAACTATCCGATCCCCAGCGGCGCGCACATCGTCGTGAACGAAAGCGATAAGATCGTGGCCGGTTCGCTTCTGGCCAAGTCGCCGCGGAAGATGTCCAAGACCAAGGACATCACCGGGGGTCTGCCTCGCGTGGCTGAGTTGTTTGAAGCGCGGCGTCCAAAAGACGCGGCGGAAATCTCGAAGATTGACGGTATCGTTGACTTCGGCCCGAGCGTCCGCGGCAAGCGCACGATTCTTATCAAAGACCCGACGACCGGCACCGAGGAAGAGCACCTCATTCCGATCGGCAAGCACGTCATCGTCTTCAAGGGCGACGTTGTGAAGAAGGGCCAGCAATTGACGGAAGGTCCCATGGACCCGCACGAGATTCTCGAAGTTCTGGGACCGCAGGAATTGCAGGAACACCTTGTGGGTGAAGTGCAGGAAGTTTATCGTCTCCAGGGTGTGACGATCAACGACAAGCACATCGAAATCATCGTGCGCCAGATGTTGCGCAAAGTGCGCGTCACCGAACCGGGCGACACAACGTTCCTCTGGGGTGAACAGGCCGACAAGCTGGATTTCGAAGCCGAAAATGAGCGCGTCGAGAAAATGGGCGGCAAACCCGCCGAAGCTTCTCCGGTGCTGCTGGGCATCACGAAAGCCTCGCTCGAGACCGACAGCTTCCTGAGCGCGGCGTCCTTCCAGGACACGACCCGCGTGTTGACCGAAGCGGCGACGCGTTCCAAAGTGGATACGCTGCGCGGCTTCAAGGAAAACGTCATCATGGGCCATATCATTCCCGCCGGCACTGGCTTCGACCATCACCGCAAGGTGCGTCTGAAGGCCCTCGTGGAAATTCCCGACGAGGCCGAGTCCGAGCAATCCGCGGAAGAGATTGCGGCTCCGGCGGAGAATCCGCTGCTGGCGTAAGGCAAAAAATCTGCTCAAAGGCGTCCGGCGAAGGCTGGACGCCTTTTTTAATTTTTATCCACAGGTAACGACATAGGGAGTTCTTTCAACAACTGGCGACTTGACCGTCGGATCTTTCCCGCCGTCCAACGGACCAATTCTTCGGCGGCTTTGACGCGCCGGATTCCATGGATTGGAGGAGGCCGCTGACGTGGCTCATGAGCGCGAAGGCAATTTGTACGGCACGAGCGCCGGAACATCACGGCAATAGGCCGCGTATTCTTCGCCGAATTCCCCGGCCAACAGACGTTGTTCGCGCTGGATTTTCCAAACATATGTGGCGACGAGGATGACCAGGGCGATGAGTCCGCAGACTTCTCCTAAAGCGATGGCGGTACCGGCGACGCCGGTGAGGATGCCCGTATAGATGGGATTGCGGACAAATTGGTATGGCCCGCTGCGAATGAGACGGTGGCCTTCTTTCAACGTAATCGAGCCGCTCCAATATCGTCCCAGATGAATCCGCGCCCAGACGGCAAAACCGAGGCCGGCAAGCATTACGATTGCGCCCGTCCAAAAAGTGAATTTATTTTGCGGCCAGAGCTGCCGGGTCATCGGCGGGGGGAGAAAGTTGCGGAAAACAAAAATCAAAAGCGCCAGAGTCCCGACGACAAGATGAGTCATTCTGGAAAGGAGCGGCTCGATAACTTTTGTTTTCCTGACCCAAAAAGCCGAGATCACCCAATAAGCCACGAACGACCACCAGGCGCAGGGAAAAAGTAAATGATGGAACAGATGCATATTCCTGAGATTAGAGTTTTGAAGCTGTGGTCCCAGCTTCTGCTTGCCCGGCCATAGAGACAACGCCATAAACGCCTTTGCCGGTTTGCCGGGGGCAATTTGAAGCGCCCGATTTTATCCGCGGGATTTTCGTCAGGCAAGGAAGGGGCGATTGCCTTTCTTTCAGAAACCGCCGGGTCATCCATGAAACTGCCGGCGGCGGCGCGCGCCTTTTGTAATTCCATCACCCTCTCTCGCGCAACCGCATCAGCGCGGGAGGCGTCTTGTGCGCAGGCGGCGCGCCGGGCTTCCGGCAGTTTCAGCGCGGCTGCGAATATTTCTTCTTCATGATTGGAGGGTGTATTCATGAAGGTGTTTGCTTCACTGGCCCTTTGTTTGAGTATGTCAATGATGTGGCGAATGAGATGCTATTGCAACTGTAGATGTTACGGCGTCTGCGTCAGGATACATGACCATCAGATTTCATTATTTATCATAGCGCGCGGCGGGCGACTGGCAAAGGCGCAGGCCCGCCCCGGCCCGGTCCGGGTAGTTGTATATTTTTATTTGTGACGTATGTAAGGGGAATGCGTTTGAGATC
>JBOHXA010000467.1:0-4794 GCA_050737335.1 Limisphaerales bacterium
CAATTCAGTTCCAATGAGAACGGTTGCCAATCTACCCCCGGAACGCCCTGTTGACAACCGTTAGCAGCCGGTTAAAAAAACATGGGCATTGCTTCTGAGAGAATTTTTGGCCTGTGGCGCCGAGCGAGGAGAGCGGCCCATGTCCTTCATGGACCTAGACGCGACGGAGCGACAAAGCCGCAGGACAAAAAGGCCTCAGCCCGAAGGGGTTTTGCCAATAATGGCCCGGCGACTTCGTGTGACTCCGAGTCACAGGTCCATGGCGCACATGCTCTTTTGTCGCGCCTCGGCGGCGGGCCATTCCTGGCGAAACAGCAATATCCATGGTTTTTTAACGGGCTGTCAGGCGCGCCGCGCTGGATAACGCGTCCCCATGCGGGGCGCAATCGGCGCTCGATGCGACACCCATTGGGGGTCAAACGAAAGATCCGGTTCCTGCGAAGGTAAACTCAAACCGCTCCATTGTTGCTTCCGGCAATAGCCCTGCCCGGACAAGCCTGGCAATGGTTTCCTTGTAAAATTCAATATGTTCCGGCGGCAACCGTTTGACACAGTGCATCGTACCCTCCTCCTGGACCATGCGGGCAAATTGCCTGAACGAAAAAATGGAAAGCACCTCGTCCGTTGCCTCGATGCGGCAGTTTTCGAAGTCCTCTTCCAGCATTCTGCATTGCAGGTCCAGGGCGGTCATCACCGCCTCAGCGGGAAGGTCACTGATTGCTTTTGCAAAAGTGTTAAAAATTTGAGCGGACATAAATCATGCTTTCAGGTCATCCAAAAAACAATGGGCCTATAAGTATATACGCGGGATGAGGGGAAATCTTTCAATATTTCCCATGGTCAAGCGTCCTTTTTTTCCATTCCAGGCCCTATATTTCCTTAACGTGGTCGGAGAAGCATCCGGGCCATCCCGGCCAACTTTGACGCTTTACTCACTGGCCGCGCGTGTTCATTGTTACGGGGTACAACAATGAATGGCGAAACGATGGACAGGTATTTCGAGCGCGGGATTTTGGCGCTCGTGCTGGCCATCCTCGTTTTTGCGCCGTTGGCGATGGGCGCGGTGGGCGCGTGGGAATTTCTTGTCGTCCAGGGGCTGATCGCGGGGGTGATGTTTTTGTGGGGGCTGCGGATGGCGGTGAGGCAGCCAGGAAAACTGTTCTGGCCGCCACTCTGCTGGGTTGTCCTGGTGTTTGCCTTTTACGCAATCGCCCGGTATTTGACAGCGGACATTGAATACGTTGCCCGTTTTGAAATGATTCAAACGCTGCTGTACGCCTTTTTGTTTTTTGCCATTGTCAACAACCTGGTTTCGCGGGAATGTTCGCAAGCCGTATCGTTTGTCCTGATATCGCTGGCAGTGGGAATTTCGTGCTATGCAATCTGGCAGTATTTCACCCATTCCAATCGGGTATGGAATGAGTTTTCGCCCTATGGCGGGCGGGCGACAGGCACGTATATTTCGCCAAACAATTTTTCCTGTTTTTTGGAACTGACGATGCCCGTGACCCTTGCGTTTCTGCTGGCCGGACGCATCAAGCCGCTGACTCGTCTCTTCCTGTGCTATGCATTGGTGGCAATGGGCGCGGCGCTGGCGGTGACATTTTCACGGGGCGGCTGGGTAGCCGCCGGAGTGGGCATCATAGGCGCGCTGGCCATATTGCTTTGTCATCGCAAACATCAGGTCGCGGCGGTCATTGTGCTTATCGCCCTGTCCGCGGGCCTGACGTGGTTCGTCACGAATTATTTTTCACATACCCTGCGTTACGTCGAACGCGTAGGCTCCCTCGAGAACGGCCAAAAAATCAATATGGAATTTCGGACGGAAATGTGGAGGGCGGCCGAGAGAATGTGGGCGGATCATTTTTGGTTTGGGGTCGGACCCGCGCATTATGATTTTCGGTTTGGGCAATACCGCGCGGAAACCGTCCAGGCCCGGCCGGACCGGGCGCACAATGACTATCTAAACCTTCTGGCCGATTGGGGCACAACCGGCGGACTCATCGTGGCCGCCGGAATGCTGATTTTTGCGACGAGTCTGGCCAGGACATGGAGGGCGATAAGCCCGGATGAACGGGATGCGGGCCGGGGAATGAGCAACCGATTTGCTTTTTTTGTTGGCGCATCGGCGGCTTTGCTGGCCCTGGCGGTGCATTCCATTGTAGATTTTAATCTGCATATTCCGGCCAATGCCTTGATTGGCGTGGTATTTCTGGCTCTTTTGACAGGACAATTCCGTTTAGCGACCGCGCGCCACAAAATTGAGGCAGGTGTCATAACAAGAATCGTCTTGATTGCGGTTTTGGCCGCGGGAATCGGGTATTTCGGGATTCAAGGACATCGGCGCGCATTGGAATGGGCATGGCGCGAGAGGGGCGCGAACTTAAATTTTCCGCTGCTGGAACGGGCGGCTCTTCTAAAGCGCGCATTTGCCGTGGACCCTAAAGACCCGCAAACCGCCTATGATATCGGGGAAATGTACAGGCTCCAAAGCTTTCAAGGCGGGCAGGATAACGAGGCCCTGGCCAAAACCGCGATGAACTGGTATTCGCAGGGGATGAAACTGGATCCATTCGACGGATACGACGATGTCGGCTACGGCATGTGTCTGGATTGGCTCAATCGCCATGACGAGGCGCAGACTTATTACAGCCGGGCGGAGGCTTTGGACCCCAACAATTATTTTATCGCAGCCATGACAGGCTGGCATTACGATCAGTGCCGGGACTATGCCGCCGCCCGGGCGTGGTTGGCGCGGTCAATACGGCTGGAACCGGACGTTAACCCGATCGCGTATTCGTACTGGGATATTGTTCAACAATCGTTGACCCGGCAGGCGTCCGGCCAGCCCGTTTTACCGTTTGAATAGCGGTAATTTTCGCGGATTTTAGCTGTTGACATTTAAGCAAATCCGCTTATTCTTTTAGCAACAGAGTGCTAATTGGGAAAATCTATTATGAGAAAAATTCAAATATTAGCCGTGTGCGGACTGATGATCGCCTGGTCCGTTGGTGCGCGCGCGATGAACGACATCAGGCCCGCGTCCGTGACCGTCATCAATATTCAAGGTGAGGCCCGTTATTCAGCGGACGGGCATATCTGGCATCCGCTGGTCGCGGGTAAAATTCTTCACCAAGGCGCGGTTATCGAAACCGCCGCCGCGTCCAGTTGCGATCTAGTGATAAGCGGCACCCCCGTGCCGTTTTCCCACAGCACGCCTTCAGCCATTAGCGCGGCAGGAATTGCCATTGCGCCGGACCCGCAAATTCGCGGCTATGTGGCCGCCAAGCCGATGGCGCAGCAAAACGTGATTCGCATGTCCCCGGACACCATGCTGGCCATTGATACCCTGACCGTGATTGATACCGGCGCCGACACCGTAAGCACCACGGAATTGGATTTACGCGCGGGAAAAATTTTCGCGAGCGTCAAAAAGATGTCGGCCAATTCGCAATTTACCATCAAGATCCCGAACGGCGTTGCCGGTATTCGCGGCTCGAAAGGAACACTTGGCGCGGATGGTTCGGCGGAGTGGCTAAGCGGCGAGATATTCATCTCGTTTATCGGCGCCAACGGCCAACCGCACGTGGTGGTGGTTCATGGCGGCTTTGAATACGATCCCCAGACCGGGCAGATATTGCATCTGCCGCAAAAAGTCATCGCGCGGTTGAAACGTTTTGATGCTTATGCCACGACGTTATTTGCGCAGGTTTATCCCCTGGCGAGAGATTTGACTCTCGTGTTCATTTCACCGACGCAAGGGGCGGCAGCCGCGTTTTCATCACCGGGCGGAGGCGGCGGGGGTGGTAGCGGCGGCGGGGAGCCATAAACCTCATTTGAACAAAATAAAATTGCTTTAACGAACCAGAGCAGCCTTGAGTTGCTCTGGTTTTTTGTTTAATCACGGCTGTGTGACATTCAAGCCTGGCAAGCATGCGCCGGTCATCGTGGCCGCGGGAGTGATCGTATTTGTCTGCTTCCTCCGGTTGCTGCATCTGGACTTATTCGAACGGTTGGAGCGAATTACCTACGACGGCCGGGCCAGGGCCGCGCTGCGTTTTCCCGCGCCGGCGGCAACGAACCTGGCGTTTGTGTCCATTGATGAGTCAAGCATCAAAGCCGTGTTGAGCGGAAAACTGGGCTACAGTTTCGGGCTCCTTTGGCCCAGGCAGGTGTATGGGAGATTGATCGATGAACTGTCCACCGAAGGCGCGCGGGCGGTCGGTTTCGACGTGTTATTCGGCGAATTGCGGCGCGACCAGCAGGCTCCCGTCATGATGGCCAACGGGCAATTAATCGAATCCGATGATTATTTTGCTTCAGAGATGCGGCAGGCCGGGAATGTGATCCTGGCCGTCACGCCCGAGGTCTGGCCGCCGGAAGAGTTTGTGACCAACGCGCTCGCGCTTGGCGATATGATGACCGAAAGAGAGTACGAATTATTCCTGCGCCGGGTCAAAGCGTTTCGAATTTACCGACGATGGCATCCATACATTCTGGCCGCCGCCGCCGCTGATCAATTTAACCTGGATTTGGACCACGCGATTGTTGTGCCCGGAAAAATTATCGTGCCGCAAAATGGCACAACGAACGTGGTTGAAATCCCAGTGGATGCCAAAACGAATTTCGCGTCTGCTGATCTTTTTGGCGATTCATTGCCGCCGGGCGTCCCCGCCCATGCGCGCGCCTTTAGGGATGACATTGTATGGCACATGGGGGTCGTGCTGGCGGCGCAACAGCTTGGGTTGGACCTCAAAGACGCGAACATTGATCTGCCTGGCGGAAGAATCGTCC
>JBOHXA010000468.1:0-10551 GCA_050737335.1 Limisphaerales bacterium
TCTCCGACGCCAGGAAGCCGGAAAGTCAAACGCAGGATGACTGCCCCGCTAAAAATCAAGCACCTGCCCAAAACGGAAAGTCTAATCCACTTTCCGAAATCGCTGCCCCCTTCCCTTCAACATGGACTTTTCCCCCGCCACCGGTAGAATGGCTCAATTTTATGTCCGAAACATCATACTAATGACTTCCCAAGCCAGTTTAATTCCGTACATCAACGTGAAACTTTCGCTGCTTGGTTTTCCGCCCGTCGAGACGGCGGAGACGGCCGAACTAAACGAAATTTTTTCGGCCATGGTTGCCCAGTATCGCGAAAAGGAGCGGCTGCTGGCAAACCACCTATGTCCGGTGGACCAACGAATCCAGAGCTTTCTCTTTGACTATTTGCAGGAGGCGCCCGCGGCCAAGCTTCCGTTGCGCACGCTCACGCTGGACCGTCCTGGCATGGCCCGGGTCCTGTCATTACCGGCGGACGGCGACCACTTTAGTTCTGAAATAATCAATTCCTACCGCGCCGCAAACGGCGTCTTGCACAACCCCAAGAGCGACCGCCGCACGACCCACGGCATTTTTCACGTCACCGAAGGCGGCCTGCCGATTCCCGACGACAAATCGGCTGTTCCGAAAAAGGTGTTCGGAAAAATGCTGGCGCTGGCCTTCGATGCGCCGCGCGACGTGATGCGCCTTCCCTTCACAGCCACACAAAAGCAGCCGGCTGAGTGTTTCGTATCGTTGTTGATCAGGCCCATTGTCTGCCCGGAAGCGCCGGGCTTCACCGCGGAAAAAACAATGGAAGTGCGGTTCTTCGCCCCAGGGAACCTGGCGAGCAATTTGGATTTTATCGAAAATATTTTCGGCAATGGCGGAGACCCATTGCTCCCGGAAAACGACGCGGCCCTGGATTCGGAGCATTGGACCGGCCATACCGGGTGCGTTGTCCTGGCGCCGCACCTGATATACGTGACCAAGAAAAATGCCGGCCTGCCGCATTGGGACCAGGCGAGCGAACGCCAGCGGCGCGACGGAATGTGCTGGCGCGATGAAAACGAGCTGTACAACAACGGCGGGGCATTCAAACTGACCTGCCGCGACCAGTCGGGCGTCATCGTCACCCTCATCGCGGACAATTACTATGGTTACTGCAAAAAAGAGGTGAAGACCCAAATCAGCTACGCCGCGAACCTTTTGGGCAATTGCGAGGAGGAACACGCCGGCGGAGCGCTCGTGTTCCGCAGCTACGACCTGGGCGAGGAATTCAGCGGCGACGCGCACGTCATGCGCATGGGACATTCATTCACTGAAATGACTTCGCTTTATGGCGAAGTGATGCACATCAGGCCCGAGGGCTACGCCGTTGATAAAAAGTATCCGGATATCATTTACATTCCTGAAACGTCCCAGTTTGATTTGCACAAGCAGAAGGTTTTGTGGGATGGCGGAGAAATCAAATTGCAACCCGACAAGACGTACGTCCGACCTTCGGGCTACAAAGTGCGAATGGAAAAGCCGCCCGGCCCAAACCGGCTCTGGCGTCTGGTGGGATTCGTGCCTGAAGGAACATTCTGCCATAAACCCTGCACAGTGTCTGGCGGCGGCAAATCGGAAATATCAAAGCCAATCACCGACGCGATTTTGACCGGGCCGGTATTTGTGGCTGATTTCAAGGCGGACTTTGACCGCGTGGCCACGCTCATCAACTGGAATTACAAGGACCGCTTTGTCCACCATGAACAAAGCGAGTCGCGTCCGGTTCTTTCGCCGGAACGTTCGCTGGGATCCGTCATCAAATTGCTTACGCTGGATACCCGGGAATACAAGCCCCAATACAACGCCTGGCTCGAATCCATTCCCCAATATATCAAGGAGCTTGTCTTTGTCGTGAAACGGTATTACAAGCCCGAATGGGGCGCGGATTGGCGGCGGCATTTCAGCGTGGATATCATCAACGGCATCCCGGGCAACGAACTCAAAATTGATAACCGCAAAATCGTCACCACTTACTTGCGCGTCGGTTTCGACTCGGACGGCCTTTGGCGGACGTTTGGCTTGCGCAAGGATTTTCATCCCTCCGTGAAAATTCAAATGGAAGATGACATCTCGGCATCCACGACTGTGCCACTATCGCCGGAATTGTCGCTCAAGTTTGTGAAAAACTGCGAGTCGAAATTGTTCCAGCGTCCGGACGACGCCATTCACCGCGGTTATGACAAGCAGACCGAATCGGACTTTGGGCAGCGCGACAATTTCTTTTCAAATTACGAGCCGTTGCCGCAAAAGTCCGCAAAAGAACTCATTGAGGACGCCATCAGCTTCAATGAATTCACCGAACCGATGAAAAGCATGATTCGCGAAACCGCGAAGAACAATTCGCCCGACTATTTCGTATCCACGGCGCACCCCAGGCTCGTCGGCGGCAAACCAACCAAAAACCCGCGTTACCTCCAAAAGCGGCCGGACCTTGTCAATCCCCGTGAAAGTTACCTGGCCGAAATGTCGGCCCGGATGCGCCGGCGCGCGCCGCTGGGACAACCGGTGCGCACCCCCGTGGATGTCATTCTGCCGGGACGCCGCAATAACCCTCCTGAAAAGGGAATCCGTTCGCTGGCGTGTTACAATCCGATTCATTACATGGAACTGCCGGAACTCTTTATGGAGTTCATTTGCAGCATGACTGGCAAATCGCCCTCGACCACCGGGGCAGGCTCGGAAGGCGCTCTGACCAAAGGGCCGTTCAATGCCATGCCTCCCATCATGGATTTGAACAGCGCCGTCGTGTCATGGCTGCTTTCCGGCCACAACGGCTTTGTGACTGCGGCGGGTTACATCGGTCCCAAGTGCCGCGTGGACCATGACATCAGCCTGATTGTGCCCGAAGTGTTTTGCCGCCTGGAGCCCGAGGAACGCGACCCGAAATTTCTCATCGCCAATCATTACCTGGATAAACTCGAAGACTTCGAGTACAACGGAAAAAAAGTCCTGCTTTCACGGCTCGGCTGGCGCATCAACATCCGGTTCGTTCACGCCTTTTTTGGCCGGGTCTTCAATCATCCGCACACCGTTTTCACCCCGGAAATGCTGCAGCCGGAACTCCAGGACATGGCGATTTTTGCCGACGGCCTTGCCAATGTCGTCGAAACCCAAAAGCGCGTCGCCAAGATGTATTTTGACGACGGCAGCATCCACAACGCTTGTCCACCGTTGAAAGCGTTGCTTCACATCATGCTTCACGACCAATGGGAAGGCAAAACGCTCGAAAGCCCCGAATTCCGGAGATTGTTCGCGCGAGAATACCTGCTTGACTCAGACTGGTATGCGGCCCGCCTGGCTGCCAAACAAAAAGTGGACCGAAACCTTTGGCTTCGACACGTAGATTATTTGGACAAATTCCTTAAACGAACCACCCACGCCGAGGAGGCAGCCAGACTCCGTATCCCCGACCGGCTCAAGAGCGCGCGCCAAACGCTCGATGAAGTTTCATTTCCGGCCTACCTGCAAAAAATCAGGGGAATGACCGGCGTCGAACCCATTGAGGCGTATTTGTAGCCAACGCGCCAAAACCGCCCGCGCCGAAGCTACTATTTCAGCCGAAAGAATTGCCGTCCGAACGTCGTCAAATTCGTATAGGGACTGGCGGCGAACGAAATGTTCGTGTAAACGCCTGCGGCGCCTGGAGGCGTTTGCAAAGAATAACCTGAACCATTCCACCGCAATACCGCGGACTTTCCGATCCATTGAATGTTCAGGAAAACAGATTCTGGACCGGGGACCAAAGCAAACACGGCCCCCCTCATTCAACTCATTGTCGCCGCCGTAAAAAGTGGTTCCATAGAGCGCGTTGCCGATGGCTGGCCGGGTTCACCTATGCACTTCAAGCCGCAGAAACTGCCGCGGAGCGCTCGACGCCAGGTTCGTCGAAATCGTTATCGCCACGTTGACAGATTGGTTTGGCGCGTTGCCATTGGTGGAGGATTCGAAGGCGGTAACGCCGGGGAAATCGGCGACCCATCCGCTTGCGGCGGTGAACGTCATCAAGTTGCTCCAATTGATCAAATCCAATGAAGATTCCACGGCGTAGGTAATATCGCTGGCCGATGTGTTGCGTGGAAAATCCAGTTGGAACCTGTTTCCCGAAACTTTGCATGCAAAAGGGTTGGTGTTGACGAGGAGCGGATCGTAGGCATACGCGTACGCCAGCAGATTGGGAATGCCGTCATCCTCGGGGTCGGCTGAATCTCCGGCGATGGCCGCATTGTTTGCGTTGATCCCGAAATAATACAGCTTCCAGGCGTCAATGGCCGGTTCGATGATCGTCAACTGTGCCGTGGATTGAAGCCCGATTGCCGATGCGGGGTTGGTCGAATTGCTCAGGGCAAGGTTTACCGTCACGTTGGATTCCACCACAGTATTTGTGAGAATTGGCACGGTGAACGTCTTCGCGTCTGACTCGCCGTTTGTCCAGTGCAGCACGCCAGAAACCGCCGAGTAATCCACTCCGGCCGATGCCGTCCCGCCGGCGACCGTGGCAAAGGACACCTGCGCCGCGCCGTTCGTGCCGCCCAGGCGGTTCACGGTAATGGTCGCGTCAGTCCCGTTCTCCTGCGCGCCATATGCGGGTGAACTGAAGGAATAGGTTCCCGCCAAAAGGCCAAAGACAGAAACGGAATTTGAACTGCCGACAAAAACTTCGCCGTCAGCGACCGTGGGCACCGCGAATTTCACGCCGACACCGAGTTGGTCGCGGCTGGCGACGTCGGCGCTGGTGTAAAGCTCGGAGGCGATATTTGTGGCTTTGGCCGCGACCAGCGTGGCAGGAGACCCGGCGGCGGACATTTGCAGCGCCCAGATGATGCCACTATTCGTCCCGTGCGCGGAAACGCCGGGAGTCGCGCCGGGAAAACTGAAATTGCGATTCAGGTTGCTGACAACGGTGTTGTCCGCCAGCGCGCCGTTGGTGACGGCAAATGATTTCATGTAGTCGCCGACTCCGGCGTAATAAACCCGGCCATTGAAATAGGCCGGAGTGTCAAAGGATGCGCCGATCTTGCCGATATTGGTCTGCACCACAAAATCGTCATGCCTCGTTGAGTCAAAGTGATTGTTGCCGGTCGTAAATTCATCGCGATTGATCATGAAAATCTCTCCGGCCTTGCTGGCGCCGATCAATTCGTGCGCAAATTTTCCCGATTCGTCCGGTAACAGCATCAATCCGGCGGACCCCACATCCTGGTCGTCGGCCGCCCATGTAGCCTGGTCCCATGGCGTGAAATAATCCGTCACGCGCAATCCATTGGTGGTCGCCAACTTGACGAAGCTGTCGCCGTAATCAATGCCCTTCGAATTATTGGTCGCGCTGAAGCTGCCGTTGGCGGTTTCAAAATACAGGTTCGTATTGGCATCAACGGCCAAACCGTCGCCGTCCATCCAGATGCCGGCTTCGCCGGCGTTTCCGCCGAATACACTGGTCGTGGCGTTTGGCGTTGTGTTGAAAACATAATTGGTCGGTTGAACCAGGTTCGTCTCGTTGTACCCGATGATCCAGCCGTGGTACGGGTCCGTGTCCGCATAGCCGGCGTAGCAGACGTAAAGAATGCCGCCTGCGAGCGTCATGGCCGCCCGCTGGTTTTGCTGTTGGGCATTGAAAGTAACTTTGCCCCCGGAACTGTCCACGCCGGCGCCCGCAACACTTGCGCTGACTGTCACCGGGCTGAAGGAACGCTCCCGCCCGGTGGTGATGTCCAACGCGTGAAGCGTGTGAAAATAATTCGTCGTCCCCCCGCTCACAATCCCCGTGAACGCGTCCACGTACAGCGTGCCGGAATTGGTGTCAATCACCGGCGTTCCCGTAATGCCCACTTGCGGCATAATATCCGTGTAGGCGTCGCCATTGTAGCGCGTGCCAAAATTCTGATTTGTAAAAACCCCCGGGATCGTGGTCACTGCCGCCGGCCCCAGGTTGTCTTTCCACAATAGACCGCCCGATGCGCCCGCGCTGTTCGCATCAAACGCGTACACCGAATCGTTCTCCGTCTCAACGAACAGGACGTTGTGCCTCTGCCCTTGAATGCTCACGTTGGGCACATATAACGGCTGGGCGTACACGCAACCGTCCACCGCATACGAAAATAGCTTGCCGAACGTCGTCGAATTGACGTTCGTGAGATTCAAAATAATTTCGTTGGTGTTCTGACCGTCACGAAAATTGTCGTTGTGATAGGTCCAAACACTGACTTGCGCATTTGCGACGGGCAAAGCCATCGCCAAACAGCACGGGATAAACACGGCGGCTGGAAACTTCATGACCGGTAAAAAGTATACCATATGCCGTCTCAGGCGCAATAGCCGACACCATTGCGCCTGTGCCTCAACTTCCTCCTCATTGTCAGGTGTCCCGCCATTGCTTTAGCGACGGCGGATTCCCATCCTCAAAGACGAACCCACCAGCACGGTCGCGCGCCCAAAGCGCACGACCGCTTTAGCCACAGACGCATTTGTTCGCGGCAATCGCCATTTGTGTTTTTCGGCCCATCCCGAAAATTTAACCACCGCGCATTTGAAAAACACACTTGGAATAACGCGTGGTGACGAGAGAATCAAAGAGCCGCCCATGCGGTCATAGGCGAAGGTCCAAATGATAAAATTCCATGTTTAAGCGTAGATTCATCGTCACCATGACCGCGGCCAATCTGCCAATGTGGAACTGCGCTCTGTTGGTTTGGGGCTGCAGGAAAGCTGGACAAAGCGCGGCCATTCACGCGGCCGGACACGACTCTTATCAGCGTCGTATCGCGGGAAATCTCCAAATTCACTGTTAAAATCTCGGCCAAACTGGCAGCGCAAGATCTGCCACCCTGGCAAAATGCCGCAACTTTCTTGTTACGCAAACCCTCGAAAAAGCAGGCAAAATGCCGTCATTCATTGCGCTGGCACAGGTCTTGCGATACGCAAGAATACACGGATCAAAAAATTGAAAACATCCATTCTGTCGGCACGCGTGCCCGGAAGATAACCCACAACAGCGCCAAAATGCGGAAACTATCAAACAAGAAGATTCTCATCGTTGACGACGATGAACGTTTCCTGAGGGCCCTCGACAAAACGCTGCGAAACGAGGGGGCTGTCGTAACTGCGACGCATTGGCCACTGAATGCGATGGACATTCTTTGTCATCAAGAGGCACCGGACCTGGTAATTACGGACCTGCGGATGCCGCTCGTGACTGGAGGTATGCTGCTGCGTTCGATGCGTTTGATGTCAGCGGCTTTGCCAATCATTGTGCTGACCGCCTTCGGCAGCCCTGAAACAAAAGAGGACCTTCTTCGCCAGGGGGCCACCGCGTTTCTCGAGAAAAGCCTCACCGCCGACCAGTTGCTGGCTGCAATCGAAAAAGTATTCGAATCCCAACCGGCGGTTCAAACTCCCTCTGAACCCGGTTGAACCGGGGATCGTTTTCCACCACAGCCGCCGGATCCAGGCTAAAATCGGCCGCCGTTGACGAAGGGAAAAATTTGACTGGTATCGAACGCGCGATTTTGCAATCTGTCCATTTTACCGGAGTGAAGAGAAAACTGAATTTGACTTTTTTGTCTCCGTCTCAATGGATAACGCTTTCACTGGCGATCGCGCTGCTTTTTCTCATTGGTATATTGGATTTATTTACGGGCCACGATCTCGCGTTGTCGGCCTTTTATCTGATTCCCATTTGTTGGGCCGGCTGGAAGATTGGCCGCCAGACCGGCATCTTAATGTCGTTTCTGAGCGCCATGGTCTGGCTCCTGGCCGATGAGTATTCGGGCTATATCTACAAGCATCCGTGGGTTCCCTATTGGAACGGCTTGATGTTAGTGTTGCTTTATTTGGTGGTTGTCGTTTTGCTTTCGGCCTTTAAAAAGGCAAACTATCATCTGGAGGAAACCGTCCAGCAGCGCACGGCGGCACTGCAGGCGGAGATCGCCACACGCAAGCGGCTCGAACATGCCAAGCTACAGGCCGAACGGTTGGCAACCGTCGGCACCATGGCGGCGCAGGTGGCCCATGAAGTTCGCAATCCCCTGGGTTCCATTACTTTGAACCTCGACCTGGTTCAAAAGGAATTCAGCAAAATCAGCGCCGCCACGAATTTCCAGTCCGGCGAATTTGCCGCGCTCTTGACCGATATTCGGGAAGAAATCCAACGCATCAAGCGTGTGATTGACGATTACCTAAAATTCGCCAGACTGCCCAAGCTTCAACTCCGGCCACTGCCGCTGAACGATTTTTTGGAGCAAAAACTTTCGTTTTTGTCCGCCGAACTTGAGAAAGCCAACGTCAGGTTAAAGACTGGTTTTGACCCCGAATTAACGAAAATTGATGCCGATGGCGAACAACTCTGGCAGGCCATCTTAAACCTCGTTCACAACAGTTTGGATGCCATGCCCAAGGGCGGCGAGGTGATCATTGGCACCTGGCGCCAGAACGGCGAGGTGCAGGTGCGCGTCAGTGATCAGGGCCATGGTATGGATGAGGAACAAGTGGCTCATGTATTCACTCCTTTTTTCACTACCAAACCCGGCGGCACCGGCTTAGGTTTGACACTCGTGCAGCACATTGCCACCGAACATGGCGGCCATGTCGAGTGTAATAGCCACATCGGCAAAGGCACGACGTTCACGCTTTATTTTCCGTTAAAAGAAAAATCGTAATATGGCAAAGGCATTGGATATCCTGGTTGTGGACGATGATGAGCGACTCCGCGCAGCCGCGGGCAAAGTCCTTGCCGGAGGGGGTTACGCCGTTAATTGCGTCACCGGCGCGCAAGAAGCCATCGAAGTGCTCGAACAACGGGGTGCGGCCATCGTCTTGAGCGATTTGCGATTGCCGGGATCGGACGGCATAACGTTGTTGAAACGCATTCGCGAGCTTCATCCCGAAACGGAGGTTGTGCTGATAACAGGGCACGGGAGCGTCCAAAAAGCCGTCGAAGCGATGAGGCTCGGCGCCTACGATTTTATTGAAAAACCTTTCGATAGCGATCAATTGCTAAAAATCGTCGGAAAAGCTGTGGAAAAGCAGCGGCTCGCGATGGAAAACCGGGAGTTGCGGCGCCAACTCGAACAACGGCGGGGTTTGGATGCCCTGATCGGCAATGATGCGCAGATTCTGGGAATCAAGCGGCTGATACGGCAAATCGCGCCCACGGACATTAACGTGTTGATTCAAGGCGAGAGCGGCACCGGCAAAGAGATTGTCGCCGATTCACTTCACCATTTGAGTGACCGCTGCCGCGAACCATTTTTAAAGATCAGTTGCGCCGCAATTCCCGAGACCCTTTTGGAAAGCGAATTGTTCGGCCATGAACGCGGCGCTTTCACCGGCGCCATCAGCAACCGACCCGGTAAATTCGAACTGGCGGATGGCGGCACGCTAATGCTCGATGAAATCGCCGAGATGAGCCCGCAACTCCAGGCCAAATTGCTGCGGGTCTTGCAGGACGGCACGTTCCAGCGACTGGGCGGGACAAAGGAAATCCGCGTTAACGTGCGCCTGATTTGCGCCACGCACGCGGACATCCCAAAGGCGATTGAAGAAGGCAGGTTCCGGCACGACCTGTATTATCGCATCAATACCATCCACGTTCTTTTGCCGCCCCTGCGGGACCGAAAAGATGATATTCCCATGCTGGCCGGGCATTTCATTGGTGTGTTTGCCGCGAGAATGCAAAAAAACATCACGACCATCGCCCCATCGGCGCTCCAAAAACTCCAGGCCCACTCGTGGCCCGGGAATGTTCGCGAATTGGAGCACGTCATACAACGCGCGGTCGCCCTGGCGCCGGAAAAAACCATCGCCGATATCGAATTTGCGCCACAGGCTTCCGCAGTGACGGAATCAAATCCCGTTTCGCTGAATGGCTCACTTTCCATTCCCATCGGCACAACAGTGGACGAAGTAACCAGGAAATTGGTTGAAGCCACGATTCAACAATGCTCGGGAAACAAACTCAAGGCCGCCAAAATGCTTGGAATCGCCCCACGCACCATGTACAGGCACTTCTCCAAATCGAATGAGTAAGTCACTGTCAAAATGGCGCGAGGAATGTCATTCTGGCATTGAGAGGGGGACTATTCACGAAGCAGCCGGCTTTGGCTTTATCGTAAAGGATTAAATTTGCAATCACTTGTGCGAACGCAGCAGCTTTTGGCACCGTATATGCCGCAGGAATCATGGAATGACAGCGGAGATCTGCAAAAAATCTGTTTTGGTCGTGGATGACGATGAGCGAATGCTTCGGGCGCTGGACAAGGTGTTGACTGGTGAAGGGGCGGCTGTCACGTGCTCGAGCCGGGCGGGCGGCGCTGTGGAACTTCTGACTGAGAAAAAAGCCCGGGTTGATTTGGTCATTATTGACCTTAGCATGCCTTCCATGTCGGGTCTCACCGCAATCTATGCGATCCACAGCCACTATCCAAAACTTCCAATCATCGTTTTGACAGCCTTTGGCAGTCCGAAAGTAAGAGCAGAATGCCTCAGCCAGGGCGCGGTCGCTTTTCTTGAGAAACCGCTGGATTCGCCAATCC
>JBOHXA010000469.1:0-6774 GCA_050737335.1 Limisphaerales bacterium
TGCGCAAGCAGCCAGACGCGCTCCAGCGCATCAAGGAAGAAGCCGAAAAAGCCAAAATCGCTTTGTCGTCCGCGCAGCAATACGAAATCAACCTGCCGTTCATCACCGCGGACGCCAGCGGGCCGAAACACATCCAGAAAACGCTCAGCCGCGCGAAGATGGAACAGCTTTGCGACGAACTGTTCGAGCGCACCATCAAGCCGGTCAAGGCCTGCTTGAACGATGCCGGCATAGAAGCCGCGAAAATTGACGAACTGGTGCTCGTTGGCGGCATGACCCGCATGCCGCGCGTGGTCGAAACCGCGAAAACACTCGTCAACAAACCGCCGCACCAGGGCGTGAACCCGGACGAAGTCGTCGCCATCGGCGCCGGCATCCAGGGCGGCGTGCTCAAGGGCGAGGTCAAGGACGTGCTCCTGCTCGACGTGACGCCGCTGTCGCTCGGCATCGAGACGCTCGGCAACGTGTTCACCAAGCTCATCGAGCGCAACACGACCATCCCGACGCGCAAATCGGAAATTTTCTCCACCGCCAGCGACAGCCAGCCCGGCGTGGAAATCCACGTGCTCCAGGGCGAGCGCCAATTTTCAAAGGACAACCGGACCATCGGCAAGTTTCATCTCACCGATATTCCGCCCGCGCCGCGCGGCGTGCCGCAAATCGAGGTGACATTCGACATTGACGCCAACGGCATTCTGCACGTGAGCGCCAAAGACCTCGGTACGGGCAAGGAACAGAAAATCACGATCACCGCCAGCAGCGGCCTCGCGAAGGACGATGTTGAAAAGATGCGCAAGGACGCCGAGGCGCACGCCGACGAGGACAAGGCCAAGCGCGAGGAGGTCGAGACGCGCAACGAAGCCGACAGCGCAGTCTATCGTTCCGAGAAATTGCTCAAGGAAACCGGTGACAAAATTTCCGGCGACGACAAGGCCAAGATCGAAAAGGCCGTGGCCGATGTGAAAGAAGCGCTGAAAGGCAGCGACGCAGCGGCTATTAAATCCGCCGCGGAGAAACTGAACGAAGCGTGGCAGGCCGTGAGCGCCGAGCTTTACAAGGCGGCTGCGGCGAAAGCGCAGGCAGAAAAGGCACCGGGCCCAGGCCCATCCGGCGGCGAGCCGCAGGGTGAAGCCAAGTCCGACGACAAAAAGAAGGACGAAGGCGTGATTGACGCCGAAGTCGTGGACGAGAAGAAGTAACGAACTTCTGTTCGATGGCTACAAAACTAACAATTCAACAGCGTTTCAACGAACTCGCGACGCAACCGTTTGGTCAGCGAGTTGTTAACGGTTCGCTTTACGTGGAAGAGGAAAGTTGGGGCGCTTGGTCAGCGAGCGCGTTGAATTTGATCCAGATGGTTTTTGGTTCTGAATCGGCACATTATTCGCAGATTAAGGCAATAATTGAGGACAAAAGCCATCGTTATTACTTGCACGCCATTCAAGCACTAGGGGTATTTCAAGGAGCGAAAGCAGACTACGAAAAAGGCTGTTACGGTTCGCTGGAGCGGATGGTGTCCGGGGAAGTTTTCGGCAATTTTATTGGAGCGGCAAAGCAAGCTTTAGGCGAAGGGAACAAAGACGTTGCAGCCGTTCTGGCTTGCGCAGCTCTTGAGGACGCGTTGAAACGGTATGCAAATACGAACGGCTTAAACGCGGATGGCAAAGATATGTCTGAGATCGTTGGAGCACTAAAATCGAAGGGGTTGGTTGGCGGAGCACAAAAAAGCATTTTGGAGACGATGCCAAAGACGAGAAACGCCGCAATGCACGCCGATTGGAGCAAGATTTCGATCGCCGAAGTTGGCGGAGTAATTGGATTTACAGAACAATTTTTGTTGCAGAATTTTTCATAAAAAAATTTATGAGCGCAAAATTTGAGCCGATTCGCATTTTGGATTTGGATGTTGATAAAACACAACCGTCTCGAACAGCTTCAGGCTTACGCTTAATGCATTTGAAACTTTCTGCGCATCCAACCGCAGAATGGGCGCAATTGTTCAAAAATCAGCGACAATTTCCTCGTCATTCCATGTGGCGAGAAGCGTGGATCGAAGGCCGCGATATTGTCGTGGATTGTGTTCCAGAAGAAATCAAACAATACCACCTTCGCGATTTAAAAGAAGATGTAGGCGCTGTAAACAACGCATACCAAAATTATTTGAATAGAGTTGCGGCCGACCAAGAACGAATAGCAAAAGAACAACAGGCTGAAAGGGAGCGTTTGGAGGCGGTCAAAGCAGGCCTAACTTTTAACTAAATAATGTGTGCTCAAGCCAGCTTCGCCTGGAGTAACCCCCATCGAAGCAAATGCAAAAACAAAAGCCACAGCAGAGATAGGCATGGCCACAAGCCTTGAATTGTGGAGCTGCGAAACAACCAAAACTGAAACGAAAGGAAAAACTATGAAACTAGAAATTCAAAAATCTAGCGGTATTAGGTCCCAAG
The DNA here is from genome assembly GCA_050737335.1 of Limisphaerales bacterium. Taxonomy (GTDB): domain Bacteria; phylum Verrucomicrobiota; class Verrucomicrobiia; order Limisphaerales; family UBA11358; genus UBA11358. The sequence goes on from JBOHXA010000469.1 coordinate 2,448, forward strand.
TTACAGTCTGGGCGTTCGTGGCTTTCGCCTGGCTGGCATTTGCAGTTGGTGCGGAGTTGACTTGAACACACAAGATTTTCCACCGCTCGTGCGGCAGGATTTTGAAACCAAAATGAAACTGGCGCAGACAAATTTGGGTTTGGGGAGCACACGCGCCCTCGCGTGTTCTGGTGGACGCCCCGTCCGCCAGTTGTTCGACGCGAGGCGCGTCGAACCGCACCCGAGGCGGGTGCGCTCCCCGAAACATGAAACAATTTTCCCGTCGCGGGTGCGGCAGGATTTGATTACGATAAACAAACCAACAACCAACCAAGACAAACTATGGCACTAAACGTTAAACCGATCGGCGACCGCATCCTGGTCTAGCCGGTCGAAGAAAAGGAAGTCAAGAAGGGCGGCATCATCATTCCCGATACCGCCAAGGAAAAGCCGCAGGAAGGCATCATCAAGGCCCTCGGCACAGGCAAGACCAATGACGAAGGCAAGAAAGTCCCCTTCGAAGTCAAGGTCGGCGACCGCGTGCTCGTCTCCAAATACGGCGGCACCGAGATTAAAATTGACGGCAAGGAATACAAAATCCTGTCCTCAGACGACATCCTGGCCGTCCTCGAATAATTCAACAATTCAACAACCAAAATTCAAAATCAAAGAACTACTATGGCAGCAAAACAATTAATATTCGACGAACAGGCCCGCCAGGCCATCCTGCGCGGCGTCAACAAGCTTTCCAAAGCCGTCGTTGCCACCCTCGGCCCCAAAGGCCGCAACGTGGTCATTGACAAAAAGTTCGGCTCACCCACCGTCACCAAAGACGGCGTGACCGTGGCCAAGGAAATCGAACTCGAAGACCCCTACGAAAATATGGGCGCGCAAATGGTCCGTGAAGTCGCCAGCAAAACCAGCGACACTGCGGGCGACGGCACCACCACCGCCACCGTCCTGGCGGAAGCGATCTATCGCGAGGGCCTTAAGTTCGTCACCTCAGGCGCCAATCCCATCGGCATCCAGCGCGGCATTAACAAGGCTGTCGAAGCCGCCGTGGGCCACCTTGATAAAATCTCCAAGAAGGTCAAAGACAAAGACGAAATCAAGCAGGTCGCCGCGGTTTCCGCCAACTGGGACTTTGACATCGCCGATAAAATCGCCGATGCCATGGACAAAGTCGGCAAAGACGGCACCATCACCGTGGAAGAAGCCAAGTCCATCGAAACCACCCTCGACGTGGTCGAAGGCATGCAGTTCGATAAAGGCTACCTTTCTCCCTACTTCGTGACCAGCACTGAAGCAATGGAGGCCAAGCTCGAGGACGTCTATGTTCTCATTTACGAGAAGAAGATCAGCAGCTTGAAGGATCTGCTGCCCATCCTCGAAAAGACCGCCAAACTCGGCAAGCCGCTTCTCATCATCGCTGAAGAAGTCGAAGGCGAGGCGCTGGCCACTCTGGTGGTCAACAAACTTCGCGGCACCATCAACGTGTGCGCCGTCAAGGCCCCCGGCTTTGGCGATCGCCGCAAGGAAATGTTGCAGGACCTCGCCGTTCTGACCGGCGGCAAATTCATCAGCGAAGACCTGGGCATCAAACTCGAAGGCGTCGAACTCAACGACCTCGGCCGCGCGAAGAGCGTTGTTGTGGACAAGGAAAACACGACCATCGTGGAAGGGAACGGCAAGTCCAGCGATATCCAGGGCCGCGTGAACCAGATTCGCCGGCAGATCGAAGAGACCACCAGCGACTACGACCGCGAGAAACTCCAGGAACGCCTGGCCAAGCTCGCCGGCGGCGTGGCCGTCATCAATGTCGGCGCCGCCACCGAAACCGAGATGAAAGAAAAGAAAGCCCGTGTGGAAGACGCGCTGCACGCGACCCGCGCGGCTGTCGAAGAAGGCATCGTCGCCGGCGGCGGCGTGGCCTTGCTCCGCTGTCTCTCGGCCATTGACACCGTCAAAGGCGCCAACGAAGACGAAAGCATCGGCATCGGCATCGTCAAGCGCGCCGTGGAAGCGCCGCTTCGCGCGCTCGCTCAAAACGCGGGTGTGGAAGGCAGCGTCATCGCCGAAGCCGTCAAGAAATCCAAAGGCAATGAAGGTTACAATGTCGCAACCGGCGAATACGAGGACCTCGTCAAAGCCGGTATCGTGGACCCCAAGAAAGTCACGCGCAGCGCGCTGCAAAACGCGGCAAGCATCGCCGGACTACTCCTGACTACCGAATGCCTCATCACCGAAGTTCCGGAGAAGGATAAACCGGCTCCGGCGCCCGGCGGCCATGGCGGCATGGGCGGCATGGACTACTAAAATAACAAAAAGAAGTCCGGCATATTTAGCCGGGCTCGCCAAAGAGGAACAAACGCGGCTGGAAGCAATTCCAGCCGCGTTCGCTTTTTAAAGGCGGCCGCGAACGGTCCGGGACATTCCCGCGTTATGATTTGTCCAATTTTAGTGCGTCACAATTTGGTCAATCTCGCCGCCGTCCATGATCACGTAAATCTCGCCCTCGGCGTCTTCGGCAAAGCTCGTTATATTTTTGGGTTGTTGCAGGAGTGTTCCTTCGGCGACCACCGCGCGGGCCTTGTAATCGTAACGCAAGCCCCAAATGGTTCCCACCGTGTAATCGCCATAGACGTACACGCCCTCGAGTGATGGAAAGTTCTTTCCCCGATAGACGTAACCGCCGATGACGCATGTGCCAATGCTGTGGTCGGGAAAAAGGGCCTGCGACTGCAAATCCGGGCGATGCGGATAATCAATCACCGGCTTGATATATTGCGCGCCGGGCGGTCCCGGCTTGAATGGATGGCCGCTCTCACGGACGCTCCATCCATAATTGCCACCTTTGACAATAATGTAGATGGCCTCCCACAAATCCTGCCCGACGTCTCCACACCAAAGCGCGCCGGTTTGGCGATCGAAACTGTAGCGCCATGGATTGCGAAGGCCCAGCGCGTATATCTCCTTGTGCGCGCCGCGATAATCCAGGTCCGGCTCGTTGTAAAAAGGATTGTCCTTTGGAAAACCGTAATCCAACTGTTGCGCCTCCGTCCCCCAGCCCACCCAGGCGCGGGAGTTGACGTCAATCCGCAACATTTTCCCCAGCAATGTCGCCGGGTTTTGCCCATTGCCAAACGGGTCGTCGCCAAGGCCGCCGTCGCCCAGCCCCAGGTACAAATAGCCGTCGGGTCCAAAGCATAGTTCGCCGCCCTTATGATTTGTAAACGGCTGCAACACTTCCAAAATAACTTTCTCAGTGTTGGTGTCGGCCTTGTCCGGATCATTGGCCGAAACTTTCATTCGGCTTACTACGCTCCGATACGGAAAGAACAAGGGTTGGCCATGCCGCAGCCGGTCCATGTCCTGTTGCGAATTGGTCTGTGTATAATAAATGTAAAACGTCCTGTTAGTCGCAAAACCCGGGCTGAATGCCATGCTGAGCAGGCCGTCTTCATTGTCAAAATAGGGATGACGCGCTTCGATATTCAGAAATTCCTTCGCGTCCGAGCCATCCGTGCCTTTTTTGACAATCAAAATTTTTCCAGGTTGATAGACGATGAACATTCTTCCAGAGCCATCCGGCGCCTGAATCATCCAAAGTGGCCGTTCTCCGCCGTTTAACTTGGGAAAAACCCGCCGCAGGGCAATGTGCGGGAGGGACTGGGCGCAAGCGCTAAAAAGCATCAAAAAGAAAAGAGCAATGAAAGCGAAAAGCTTCGACGAACCCCGGGCAGCCTGAGCAAATCGAACGCAGTAGCCGAGCCTGGCAGGGACGCCGCGCTGCGGCATCACCGCCCATATGGCGGGCGGACAGCTCTGCATGCGTTCGACCGGACGACGATTCATCGAAAGCCTCGACGATCCTCGAATCGCGCATCGAGTCCATGAACACCCTTTTCCCGTGGCAGCGGACATGTGTCCGCTCTAGCTCCTTCGCGGAACAACCCTTCGCCTTGGCTCATTGCCCGGCCCACCAGCCACCGGTTCATGGAAAGTTTCCTTTCGATTTTTAGAATGCATTGGGGCCATGAACCTGAAATGCGTAAGTCCTTGGTAATCAATAATCGCATTTCCCGTTTCAAGGAAAAATCCAAACCGGGCCGGCCCGCGCTGCCACCCGTCCTGGCCGACCCGCAGGTCGGTTCTGCCGAACCCAAAGAAATAGACTTCAATCGAACCATAGACGCGTGGAATTACAATACAGTTACCGTAATTTTCAAATCGCAACGGCGGGCGATTATGTTAAAATTATATGACAGTTGAAAGCGCTTATCGAAACCCGAAAAACCCGGCCGGAAAAAGTTTTCCTGGTCGGCGTGGAAGTCAAATCGCGCAATGG
>JBOHXA010000470.1:0-2322 GCA_050737335.1 Limisphaerales bacterium
GCTCATATCCATGGAGACGTTCCAATTTTTCAAGATCATGCCCTGGATATGGTCCGGGCTGGCGGGATTTGGCCGGATATTGAAAATGAACGGCACGGGCGTTTCTGTAAACACGTTTTCGATTGTAAAAGAGCGATGCCAACCGGACAGGCCGGCCCTGGCAAATTTGTTGCCGATGCAACTTACGATGCCGCGGTTGGGCGCGTCGTTGTTCCATTCCGTGTGCAGGACGTCCACATTGCTGATGGTGACATTTGCGGCGCGGGCGTTGCCCCATCCGAGTTGAATGACCGCGCCATTGTTCAACTGCCATACCACGCAATCCGAAATAGTCAAATTGCCCCGATATGGCTTGAGGCTGTCGTCATTGGCCCAGATAAAACAATGCGCCACGTGCGAGCCGGCAAAGGCGGCGATGCCGTCGGTGTTATAAGTCCAGCCGCCGACAATTTTAATCCATTCGACGGTATTATTTGTTCCCAGAAGGCGGACGGCATAATATTTCGTATCGGCGATCACGATACCCTCAAGGTCAATCCGGTCGCTTCGAATGGCTTCGATCATGTGCGACTGGCGATAATTGAGCCTTGCGCCGGACAGGACGCCGCGCCCGAAAATCTTCACGCCGGAATTGGTGTGCATAACCAGCGCGCCATAAACCCATGCGCCGGGTTCGAAATAGATGTTTTTGACGTGGTCGGGGACGTGATAGACGCCGATGTTATGAACACCGCTCCGAAAATAAAGGCCGGAATAGGACACGGGAACGGAGCTGATCTTTGAGGGATTTGCATTGGTGAATATATAGTAGTTTTCCGAAGCCGGGTTCGGCCGGTCGTTTTCCGGCGGATTGGCAAAAACCAACAGCCCGTTCTGATAGCCGTGGGCGCCGATCTCGACGGAATATTGTCCGGGCCGGGCAAGAGTGAAGTTGATGACATTTCCGTCAACTGTCGGTGTCACGCCATCGGCGGTTGGAAATATCTTTACCCCCGTCAGTCCATTTTTGCGGCTGTTGCGCACGCGGACTTGAACGGCTACCTGACCTGAAAAGGAGAAATTGACCCAGTTGATACTCCTTCCGTGAAATAGTTTCAGAGGATATTGATCCACCGGCTTCATGCCCATAAATCCGGGCTGATATTCGGGGCATGAACTTTCGAAGACCGGGAGTTGACGGTTCATGCCGTTTTCCTGGATGGCGACGGCATAGACGGTGGACTGCGGGACGCCAGGGTAGCGCGGGTCTGTGAAGCTGGTTCCAGCGTCAGCGAAGTGAGACAGGGCGCAGGTTATCAGGATCGCGGTCCAGAGGGTCGGTTTAGAGGAGAATGTCATACCTGTGCCATATCATTTGGATATTCATTGACGGTTCAAGGAAGATTCCGGTGCAACACACCGATACTGAAATCGCGAAGGTCGTCTTTTGCTCGTGGCTGCGGCCGACAGACGGAAAAGACGGCAACAAGCACAATGGCCGAATTTGCCATCGAGCCGAATCAATCGCAGAAAACTTTGTGTCCTTTGCGTTCTTTTACGGATACTTTTTGCCGGTGAAACCGTTGACCTCCTACACTTGCAAGCTCACGGATGAGCAGGCATCAGCCTTGGACTCGGCGCTCCGCGGGCGGGATTGGAAACCGCGCGAGGTTCCCTACGCCCGGTTTGCATTCGAGTCACCCAAAGCCAACGTCGTATTTTATGAAAGCGGCAAGCTGGTGGTGCAGGGGAAGGGTACCCGGGAATTTATCGAATTTGTTTTGGAACCGGAGGTGCTCAAACAGGCCAAACTGGGTTACGAAACGATTCTCAATCCGGACCTTCTGCTGCCGCGAATTGGCGTGGACGAAAGCGGCAAAGGAGACTTCTTTGGCCCGCTTTGCATTGCTGGCGTTTACATCAACGAAAGTGTCGTCAATGCCTGGCGCGACGCGGGCATCCGCGATTCCAAAAACATTTCAAGCGACAAAAAAATCAGCGAGCTGGCGGAGAAAATCCAGGCGACACCCGGTTGTGTGGTGGAGGTGGTGGTAATTGGCAACGAAGCCTACAATCGTCTTTATACAAAAATGCAGAGTGTGAATACCATTCTGGCGTGGGGACACGCGCGAGTGATTGAGAATTTGCTCGGACGCAAGCATCAGATGATTCCACCCCCTGTCAAGGCCATGAGCGATCAATTCGCGGCCAGCAAAAGCGTGATTGAGAAAGCATTGATGAAGGCGGGACGTGAAATCAACCTCATCCAGCAGCATCGCGCGGAGGAGGATTTGGCGGTGGCGGCGGCATCCATCCTGGCGCGCGATGCGTTCGTGAACGGAC
>JBOHXA010000471.1:0-1766 GCA_050737335.1 Limisphaerales bacterium
GTTCGAGCGGCGGGCCGTCATAGAGCCGAAAATTGTATCGGCGGGCCGCTTCCCGCCATTTGTCAAAGATATATTGGCGCGCCGAGGCGCTCCATACATCCGCATGCGGCAACGGTTCAGGGTAAAAGTCGCGGAAGCCGGGCAATCGTTCCATCGCCTCACACTAATGGATTGGGCCGACGGGATGAAGCCCAAAAGCGCGCGGCGCGAATGCGCAATCGCGCGCAATGCCAAAGGCTAGGCCTTCGCCGGCAGCTTCAAAACTTCCGACCGCATTTCTTTGCCGGCGCGAAACTTCACCGTGGCGCGGGCGGGGATGGGCACGTTGTTTTCGGGCTGGTTCGGGTTGCGCCCGACGCGAGGCTTGCGGATTTTCACCTCGAAAACGCCGAAATTTCGAAGCTCCACTTTTTGATTTTTTGCCAGGGCCTCGGAAATGTAATCCAGCGTCTTTTGCACCACGTCAAAGACCTGTTGCTGGCCCAGGTTCGTTTCTTCGCTAATTCGCGTTACTAGATGGCGTTTCGTAAGAGTCATATCTCGATTTGGTTTCTGACCTGTCGTTGATCCGCGCCGGAAATCAAATTTCTTCGCCCGCGCCGCGCCCATAAGGAAAACGGGATGACGCGCCGCCAGGCGACACGCAACTCTTCATCCAAAAATCGATTTCACAGCGCATTGCTTCCCCGCTTACCTGTTTTCCAATTCCGTGGTTTATAACCGCAATGACCGGACCGCGCAACATAAATTCTCAAATAAGTTTTACTTCTTTTTCCAGCGCAAAACAACAGTTGCGCTGTCGGGTGGAACGACGTTGAGGGGGACCGGGGCCTCTGCAATTACATTCGTTTTTTCAAGCTCCATCGGAGCGTAATCTTTGTAGCAGACCCTCCATAAAAAATTTCCCTGGCTCCGTCCGGAGCGGCATATTCAGGTTCAAAAAACCGAGACCGTGAGTGAGCGAACGGTAAATCCGCGAAGGACGCGAATTTGCGCGAATTGAAAAACGGATTTAACCGCAAAGAATTTGAGCAGCGCCGCGTGAGCGCGCTCAAACATCCGGTCGCCTCCGCCGTCGTTGCCCTTTCCCGAGGGTTCAGGCCGCGATTAAAGGACAACATCCGCGCCGCTGGAGGCGATAATGCCCTCGTATTGGCTGTCCAGGGATTCGTAACTGAGGAATTTTAGCCGGTTCCGGATGCTCTCGAACGCGCTGTATTTCTTTTTCTTTTCGTAGGCGGAGCGATGGACCTGGCCGGCCACGATCACCATTTGGGCGCTGAAATCCTGCAGATCATTAAACTTAAGAAGGGAATTTTGCATTTCCCCTTGCTGTTCCACTTCAAAAAAGTCGCTGGGCATGTTGCGCCCGTTGAACCAAATAACATCCACCGTTGCGCTCCGGCTGACCAGACCAGGATATGAAAATGGCGGTATTTCGCCGAGGGTTCTCAAGGCGCCCAGTTTTTCGTTTAGGCAGAGCCGGTTTTTGTCCTGGTCCGGGCACCAGCAGTCGAAACTCCTCAATTTTCCGATCGTCATCAGCAGCCCCTGGTAGTAGTAATGGCTGAACTCGGCTACTTCCGCGGCCGCCCGGTTCTCTTTCGTCTCGGCAATGATGCCCCTCGCTTCAAGGAGCCCCTTTTTGGATATAAGGGCATAGAGGCCGGGTCTGATTTTGTATATCTCCTTGCTGAGCTGAACGATTCCGCGGATGCTTGCATTCGGGGTTTTTGTCTGCCACTGGCACCCAGGAACCTTAAAGA
>JBOHXA010000472.1:0-3838 GCA_050737335.1 Limisphaerales bacterium
ATGCCAGGGCCAGGAGGAACCAGCCGGCGCTCCAGGCGATCGCCTCGGCGAACCCAATCACACGGGCGCGGCGGTTCAACACGCCCAGGTCCAGCGCCAGAAAAAGCAAAATACAAACGATGAAGCCCAGCCAGACCCAAAGATTAACGTGGAGCATTAGTGGAACAACACCTTTAAAATCCGCCATGCAAGATGTTTTTTAATTTCACGATCACCGGGAACCGATTGGGCCATTGTTTTAACAGAGGTCTGAGGCCAGTCCGGCTGGCCATCGGCGCGGACCAAAACATCGCCGACTTCTTCAACTCTCCCGCGCCAGGGAATCAAGAAAATCGTCCAAATATCCAGGCCAGGAGTTGCCATTTCGCCAATAGGAAAACTGAGTCGTCTTCATGTCATCAATTTGACACGGCAAAATTTGCCCGCAAGAGAATTTTGCCGGGTTGTCGGCTTTTCATTCGCTACCGGTGCAGTTAACCTCCCCACCGAATGGAATACACAACAGCGAAAGACCGAATTATCATCAGCCTTCCGGTTACAAAGCCGACCGAGAAAACGCGAGTAAAACGGCCTGCGTAGGGCTATGCTGCTGATCCTGTTGCATGTCGAAGTGTGCCAATCGAAGCTGAAGATTATTTAGAGTGGCAAATAGGGTATGACAATGATTCACCCCATGAACCCTCCGTCCTGCAAAACGTGGTGCTGAATAAACCTCAAGGAGTGCGATATGCGAATGAACTGTCGCGTTTGCTTTTCGAGGCTGGGAAATTGAAAATCTTGCCCGAAGAAAGATTCCTTGAGTTAAAGAGTCTCGTTTCCGCGCCGTTCGTCGCTGGCATCGAGGAATCTGAAAGAATTGAGCGGGAGGGCGATCCGAAGGCAAACACGATTGCCACTCAATATGGTTTTACCCGGCATTATTTGAGGGTTCCAAATTATATCCGTGCGGGGGAACGATATGCGATCGAAATTAAAATTGCACACAAACAGAAGGCCGTTGGCAATCAAGCGATGGTTTATGTGCATCTCCCATTGAGATACTGCCAGTCGCGGAATAGTTCTCCGCTGGTAGGCAGGGTTGCCAACAAACTGGAAAAAGCTGACTAAATCATTGACGCTAAAAACGTTGGCTTAATTTACGATACGATTATCGCATTTGCTCTGGCCTCGGTCAGGCACAGGAACGATCTCAAAATCATTTTTGACGCATTATGGTCCCATTAAACTCAATCATTCGCGGTGACGTTTTGGAAAAGTTGCCAATGATTCAAAACGAGTCTGCCCAGTGCATCATCGCTGACCCTCCATATTTTAATGTTTTGACGGAGGTGGACTGGGATACGCAATGGAGCGAGCTTGCCGACTACCTGGCCTGGTGTGACGTCTGGACGTCACACTGCATCCGGATTCTACGAGAAGACGGATTGTTTTTTATCTTTGGGTAGATTGGGAAACGGGAGCATGGGTTCATCCACCTAATGTCGCGGTTGTGCCAGCGTTTCCAGTTTCATGACCTATTGGTTTGGGATCGGGTCGTGGGGTATAATGAGCGGCGCGACAGCTTCACGCCGGCCTGCGAAATGATTTTAGTTTTGCGGAAGAGCGAACGGGTAAAGTTTCGCAAGGACGCTGTTCGTATTCCGTACGATGCGCAAACGGTTGAAAAATATCTGCGAGATAAACGGTACAAGGACCGGGAAGCGCGGCTTCGACATTTGTCGAAAGGTAAATACGCGACGAATATTCTATCAGTTCCCAGCCTCAAAGGGTCATCTGGCGAAAAATGCGGACACCCAAGCCAGAAGCCAATCGAATTGGTTATGAAACTTGTTCTAGCGAGCACCGACCCCGGCGATGTCGTTTTTGACCCTTTCTTGGGATCAGGCACAACGGCAGTAGTCGCGGAAATGCATGGACGGAGTTGGCTGGGCGTCGAAATTGATGACGAATATTGTGCGATTTGTGAGAGGCGCTTGCGCCAAGCCAACGGGCTTTTCGCCGCCCAACCGCCCCCGGCCACAGAGCAAATTGACCCCGCCCAAGATTTGAAATTGACTAATATGGCGCACCGCGGCCATGACTGAAAGCGAGCAGCACGATGCGGGATTTCGAATCCCCCGGCCCCAAAATGCTGGTTCTTGCCGGTGAGGCTAAAACCGAATTCCACCTTGAGGGAGGGATTTTCCGGTTGGTGGACTGACAATTGGTATCGCCTGCTTATCCGGGCGGCTTCCTGGCCTACTAAAGCGCCAGCTTCTTTTTCAGCGCGGCGGCAATGTGCCGCGGGACGAAGGGGCCGACGTCGCCGCCCAGCCGCGCGATTTCCTTGATAATGCGCGAACTGATGAAGGTGTAGGTTTCGCGGGGCATCATAAATATGGTTTCGATGTTTTCGGCCAGCTTGCGGTTCATGAGGGCCATTTGAAATTCAAACTCAAAGTCTGAAACGGCCCGGAGTCCGCGGACGATTGCCTGGGCCTTTTGTTTGGCGGCGTATTCGACCAGCAACCCGTCAAAGATGTCCGCCCGGGCGTTTTTGATTGGAGCAATCGCCGGTCTCATGAGCGCCAGCCGTTCCTCAAGGCTAAACAGGGGATTCTTGCTTTCGTTCCTTGCAATGGCCACGATCACGCGGTCAAACAGCTTGGCGGCCCGTTCCAGCACGTCCAAATGACCGTTTGTGAACGGATCAAAACTTCCCGGGTAAATTGCCGTCCGCATCAGCGCACTGTAGCAAAATGCCGTCGCGTGACGAGTTTAATGTTGTCGGCGGCCCTTGCGAAATTCATTCGACATTTTCCAATTCAGACAGAAAATAAATCCATGCCGCTTTACGAATATGAGTTGTGCCAGGGCGAATGCCGGGCGTGCGGAGGCCGCTTCACGCTGCGCCGACCGTTGAGCGCGCCGGAATTGACGAAGTGTCCTTCCTGCAAAAAGCCGGTGCGCAAGATCATCTCCAGCTTCAGCACGCCGCACAAGCTCAAGCCGTTGTCCACCTCCGACGCCAAAAAAGCCGGCTTCACCGTCCTCAAAAAAATTCGCAAGGGCGAATACGAACGGCAATAGGCCGGAGATGCGCCCGGCCCGGGCCTTTTCGGTCGGCGTAGCGGCGCGCGTCCATGCGCCTTGAATCATCGGCCGGCCAGTCCTCCCGCCTCAGAATCAATGGAGCCATCCGACCCATTCCGATCTTGCCGCTAATCTCCAAACCGTTACGATTGTGGTCAACGCCCGCGCGCCGGGACGCATCGTTTATGTCATTAAAAATGAACACCATCAATCGTAGAGATTTTCTTTCCACTGTTACCGCCGCCGCCGGACTGCTTGCGCTTGACGCGCCGGGAGCGTTTGCGAATGGTTCCCAATTGTTCGGCGGCCACGCGGGTGGTCGTCGAACCGGAATATCGGAAAGGGCTTATCGCCGCGCCTGGAAACGGGCAAAGGCCATGGTGGCGCAAATGACATTGGACGAAAAAATCAGCCAACTGGGGGCGTCGGCGTCGGCCATCGAGCATTTAAATATCCCGCACTATAACTATTACACGGGTGAGGCGTTGCATGGGCTGACGCAGGAGTCGCCAGCCACGTCCTTTCCGATGCCCCTGGCGCTGGCGGCGGCGTGGAACCCGGAACTGGTACTGAAGGCTTACACGGCGGTATCAGACGAAGCGCGCGCGTATGACAACCGATGGCATCGGGGCCTGAGCTATTACTCGCCACCCACGCTCAATTTGCACCGCGACCCGCGTTGGGGCCGGTGCGGCGAGGCGCCCGGCGAGGACCCGTGCCTGGCTTCATCCATCGCCGTCCAGATGGTCCGGGGCATGCAGGGTGA
>JBOHXA010000473.1:0-1660 GCA_050737335.1 Limisphaerales bacterium
GTGAGCAATAGGTCGCGAACGACGGCGTTGCCCAGATCGCGCTTGAGGCGGGGAATTCCGCCGAAACCCGGAATCAATCCGAGGCTATGATGATGAACCTTGACTACGGTGCGCGCCTTGCCTGGCAAGCCGCCGTGTCGCAAGCCATGCGGGAAAAGGCCAATTGGCTGGCCAATCGCCTGAACCTTCCAATCGAACGTCCTCTTTCCACAGCGAATATTCGGACTTGGTGTATTCAGGAACCGGCGCTTGACATATTGCGGCAACCCATGCCGTCCCCGTATCCAGACTCGATTTTTGGAACCGATATTTACAACACAAACTTTTTGCGCCTGAAGCGCATTCTCTCGCTTAGATTCGGAATTGAGGGGGTGCTGGACACGCCTGCTTTTGAGTTTTCTTTTTCGGACGGCCAACTCGCAGAAATTATTCGGCGTGACGCTTCGGAGGGCGAGCGTTACGCCGACAGGCTCGTGGCGAGGATGAATCAACCTGCGGTTCTGCCTCCCCTGTCAAAGACCACGGAAACATATCAACTGGCCACAAACTGGCTCGCCGCCGTAGGGGTCAATCTGGCCAAGCTGGAAAAAAGCCGCTTGCCTCATCCGGTTCATCAGGCGCAAATTCGGCTCGCGGGTGCGCTACTCCCGCAGACAATCTATTTTGTTGATTGGGGGACGAACTATTACGGTATGTATTGGGACTATCATTTTTGGCACACCAACGAATGGCATCCAGCGGTCACCGTGGAAATCGGGCCGCGCAAGGAGCTTTTGGAATTATATGTGGGCGATCCGACTTATTTCCGCAACCCGCAGACACTTATCCCCTCGAAAACAGTCTGGCGGCTTGTTCACACACCCGATCCTCCGATCGACCAACTGACGAATCCCGTCGTAATGCGGGAATTCTTTCTGACCCCGGACATAGCCGCCCAGGACGCGGCTCTGGCCCACACCCCTTTGTGGTATTACCAGCATCATCTAATAAAGGATATGAAAATCAGCAGTACGGCAAAGGCTGAATTGATCCGGAGCATAACAAACGAATTGAATCACCTCCATTCCGTGCTCATTCCCTACAAACCCGGTGATGATCCCGTCTATGACACCAACCAGCCATGAATCGGTCAAATTATGAAACCATCCCTTATGGAGCTTGGAAAATTACGTTCCTTACTTGGTTCTACAAATATTCCTGGCGCCACCGGGCCTGCCGAATCGTTGAATTCAGGATTCCCGACGCCACCCCAATTTCCGTAGGGGACGAGACCTGACATTCCGCAAACCCTCACGGTTGGGTCTCAGTTTGACGCGCGCATGAACGGTTGCCGCATCTACGGATATTCGAGCCGTAAAAAGACGCAACCGTTATTGCGATCAATCGGGATGGCAAAGCGGTTCGTCGCCGCCGAGCCTGGCAGCGTGATCCAATGGCTTCCCAGCCCGGCGTCAGTCGAATTCGTCTGCGCTTGCAGATTCCATCCGGTGTGGTCTGGCGGCCATGACACATTCAGCCATCCGCCGCCGTTCCAGCAAATTAGGCTGACGGGCGCCAGCGACGGGCCGGGCGCGCTGGCCACCAGTTGAATGGCGCCGCCGGTGTTGGTGAGAATTTCATTGAAGCCCGGCGGCGCGGCGCCCAGGGCATAGGTCCCGCT
>JBOHXA010000474.1:0-17858 GCA_050737335.1 Limisphaerales bacterium
TTACCCGCCAGGCGTCGCCCAGCATCAACAACTGTTGAAACATCTTTTCGGGTATCATCCCGGGCATTTCATCCAATTCTTCGCTTGCAATCAATCTTTTTACCAATTACAAACGTCGAAGAAGCACTTTTCTATTTCAGATTACGGAACGCTTTGCTACGCTCCGGCCCGATGGAAAACAAACGATTGGCATTGAAAGTCGGCCTGTTCGTTTTTATTGGGCTGGTGTTGCTGGCGGCTTTAATGGTTGCCTTCAGCAAGGGCACGAGCGTTTTCCGGGGCACCTATACTGTTCGGCTGGTTGCTTCAAACGTGGGCGGCCTGAAATTGCGGGCGTCGGTTTTGCTGGCGGGCGTGCAGGTGGGAAGCGTTTCACGCATCAAATTAGCGCCCGATGGCCGGACCGTGACGATCGCTCTCAATATATATAATGGCACCACGATATATAGCGACGCCAGCTTTGCCATCGAACAGTCGGGCTTTTTGGGCGACCAATATGTCGCAATTCTCCCGACCGCAAACCAGGCTCCCGTGATCACCAACAACGAAGTGGTCCGCTGTGAGCCTCCTTTTGATATGCTGGCGGTTGCCCGCTCGGCGACGGGCTTTATCGCGCGTGTGAACGACACGGTGTTAAAAATCGAAGCCTCGGTCGCGCAGTTGCAGCGGACGGTCTTGAACGGGGAGACCCTGACGAATCTTTCCATCGCGGTTGCCAACATCAAGGCGGCATCAGACCATGCCGACGGGGTCATCAGCGGCCTGGACATGCTGGTGGCCACGAACAGCGAACAGGTCCACGGCGCCGTAAGCAACATGGTTCTCTTTTCACGCGAGTTGACGCAATTGGCGGCCAATGCCAACGGAATCCTTGTCACCAACGGCGTGGCCATATCCGGGGCGGTGACCAACCTTCAGGCGGCCACGGCCACCTTGAGCCAAATTGCCGATGGCCTGCGCGCCGGCAGAGGCCTGGCGGGAACTATTTTGGAAAATGAAGAGCTTGCGACAAACGTCGAGGAAACCGTGAACAATCTTGCTATGACCACAAGCAATTTGAATAAACTCGGGCTTTGGCATATTCTCTGGCGTCATGAATCCGCCCTCCGCGGAAACCAATCGTCAACAGCGCCGCGTCAAGTGATCAAGCCATGACACAACTTTGGACCATTCGAGTTTTATTTTTGTGCCTGTGCAGTGTGGCGGGCTATGAAGTCAGCCAGGTGCGGCCCGAGTTTGTCGGCATGAGCTACAGCGCCCTTCGCGGCCTGGGCGTCGGCTTCGGTTTCGGAGGATTGCTGATCGGGCTGGATGAGATGCTCAAGAGTTTTTCGCTGCGCGCATTTTCGGCCGTAACGTTCGGCCTGCTTTTGGGACTATGCGTCGCCTTGCTGATTGATAATTCCGGTTTGTTTGAAAACGCCGATCAGGAACAGCGATGGCTCATACGCCTGGGGCTTTTCCTCGGCTTCGGTTACATCGGCATCATTTTGGCCATGCGAAGCAATAAGGAGGATTTTTCCCTGATCATTCCATACGTGCGCTTCCGGCCGCAAAGCCAGCCCGATCATTTGATTCTGCTGGACACCAGCGTGATCATTGACGGACGCATCGCCGATTTGATCGAGACGCATTTTCTGGAAGGGATGGTTGTCGTTCCGCGCTTCGTGCTCAAAGAAATTCAACAAATTGCGGATTCGACCGACGCCATCAAGCGCGCGCGTGGCAAGCGCGGGCTGGAAATGCTCAACCGCATCCAGCGCAACTCAGGGGCCGAAGTGCGCATTCATGAGGGTGAATTCCCGGATGAAAAAGATGTGGACGCCAAGTTAGTGCGCCTGGCCCGGAATTTAAACGCGCGGCTGTACACCAACGATTATAATTTGTCCAAGGTCGCTGAATTGCAAAAGATCAGTTGCGTGAACCTTCACGAAGTCGCCAAATGCTTAAAGGTCATCCTGTTGCCGGGCGAAAGCCTGCGGCTGAAAATTGTCCGCGAGGGCAAGGACAAAGGGCAGGGGATTGGCTACATGCCTGATGGGACAATGGTAGTGGTCCATAACGCCCAACCCCACGTGGGCGAACAGGTCGAGGCCGAAGTCCAATCCCTGCTGCAAACCGGCGCGGGCATCATTGTGTTTGCGGAAATGAAGACGAGGCTTGTCGCCTGACGCGTTAAAGCGTTAAAGCGTTAAGGCGATTGGCAGCGCCTCCTGGCGCGCGAGGCGCGCCCTGCCTGCTATAAGACCCGTCGCCCGGTCGCCTCAACGGACCTGTCCTCCATAGTTCGCCAAGGCGGATCAAAGCTTCGACGAGGCGGACTCAGGGGCCCCGTAGCCTTGCGCGAATGATGGCCTCGCCGCGCCGTGGTTTCTGGGCGAAGGCGGGTTTCAAAAGGGTTTCAAAAGGTTCCAACTGCCGTTATTGAACATGCCTCATCAGTATGAATATATTTTGGTGAGATGAAAGCAGGAGGCATCGCGCTAAACCAACATGCATAAATCCACAAAACCCGGAACAGTATCCCCTATTATCCTCGCCCTCGTCCACCGCGTCTCCAGGCTCGTCGCCAACGGCATCCCGATCCACGTCGCTTTGAACCCGTTACCCCCGGCCGCCTGCAAAAACCAACTCCAGAAACATCCCCGGCTCGCCTCCATCCAATCCGCCGCCAAAATCAGGTTCCCTGATACAACAACCGACCTTTCAGCCCCTGAATCTCCTTCCAATGAGCATCACTGGAATATAGAAACTTCCAAAGTCGAGTCGCCTTTTCTAACTGTCTCCCGCATTTTGCACACATTACAAATGTCAAGACTTGTAATACGTCGCAACCCGCTCAAATTCAATGACTTCCTCCTCCCTGCCCCTCATGGCTTTGGCAAAGCAGGGTCAAAAATATTCCCGATTGATGGGGGGGCGGATCCCCAAACCCTTTTGCCTTACATACGTCAAACAAAAATTATATAACTACCGGGCCGGAACGGGGCGGACCTGCGACTCCGCCAGCTGCCCGCCGCGCGCCATGAGAAATAAGGAAATCTAACAATTGGGTCTTCCGCGCCGTCCCGAAACCAAGCCACAACGACGGCAAGGACAGCGGGGGAGTGTGGGGGGAAGGTATAAAGACCACCAGCTACACTTATTCATATGGCGGAGATTCCAGTTTCCTTTAATGGACAGTCGGGAAACCAGTCCGGACTTAAATGGGCGTCACCCGGATTTATCTTTTATTTTGGCCGTCTTGATCGAAGCCGCCAAATCGTTGGCCCTTTTTGCACTATGTTTGAGGGATTTTTTCTGTTCCTGAATTTTGATTCTTAAACCCTCCAGGGCTAACCATGGCCAGGCATTAACTCACTTTCACGTCAATCTGCTTTGGCCGCGCCTTTTCGCTCTTGGCCAGGTGGACCCGCAAAACCCCGTCTCTGAACTCGGCTTTCACATTGTCCGGCTCAGCATCATTCGGGATGGTGAAGCTTCGCGCAAAACGGCCATAGTACCTCTCCACCCGGTGGAATTTTCGTCTCTTTTCATCCATCTCGGCCTTCCGCTCTCCGGCGATGGTCAATGTGCCGCTTTCCACGGTGACTTTGACATCATCCTTTTGGACCTCCGGCAATTCGACTTTGATCAGGTATTCCCTGTCATCTTCGGCGATGTCCACCAGCGGGGCCCATTCTGGCACGGTAATATTTTCTTCGCCGTTTGCCACTTGACGGCGGCAAAACGGGCTGCCCTCCAAAAGAGAGGACATGCGCCGCGTTATGTCTTCCATTTCCTGGAATGGATTCCAACGAATTACTTTGCTCATAACTTTATCCTTTCTTTAGCAGAGTCGTTAATGGTTCAAGGGGCCGATTGGCTCTGCTTTTCCATCGAACCTCTCAAAATCCGATCCTGCAGCCGACGTGCCACGAAGATTCGGAATGCCGCCTCTCCAAAACTCTCCATTTTACGGCCTCGATCCCTCTCCTGCGCAGAGCAGTGCTGTGCCAGTGTGCAATAATCGTCCGTGCCACTGTGCCAGTTTGCCTCAACAGGCCAGACACGATGAACCCTGGCAATCCCCAGCGAACGCACGAAGGCTCCGGCTACGAGGATCCACGCCCAGGGCTTGACCAAGGATCCGGCTTTTTTGAGCTTTCCTCTCCACTTTGGAGCTTTGGGCTTTTCCTGCATCAGGCCACATCGGTACCAATTGCGGGTATGGGAACGACCGTTGGGCGTTTCAACTCTTCAACACCTCGTCGCATTTCAGCTTTTAGAACCGGCGCAAAACTGGCAGACTGCTTCAGTGGCAGTCACGAATCCCATGTCCAATAACAAAATCCGCGTCGCCGTTCTCGGCGTTGGTTCACTGGGCCAGCACCATGCCCGCATTTATTCGGAGATGGATAAAGCCGGGCTACTGCAGTTCGCGGGGATTTACGACGCCAATCCCGACACAGCCAACAAAGTCGCCGCCAAACATCAGGTCCATATTTTTAAATCCCTCTCCGAAGCGGCGGAAAATTCCGATGCCCTTAACATCGCCACCCCTACCACGACGCATTTTGACATCGCCAAACAATTGCTCGCTCGCGGCAAACATGTGTTTGTCGAAAAACCCATGACCGACGATACGGCGCAGGCGGCGGAATTGATCCGATTGGCCCGGGAAAATAACTGCGCTTTGCAGGTCGGCCACGTGGAGCGGTTTAATCCGGTCTTTAAATATCTCGAAACCGCCGCGCCGGAGCCGCGATTTATCGAATGTCATCGTCTATCGCCATTCCCGGCGCGTTCCACGGACATCGGCGTCGTGCTCGACTTGATGATCCATGATCTGGACATCGTCCTGGCATTCGTGAAGTCACCGGTAATCAACGTGGACGCTGTGGGCATTCCCGTTTTGAGCAAAAGTGAGGACATCGCCAGCGCGCGGCTGCGATTTGCCAACGGCTGTGTGGCCAATCTCACGGTAAGCCGCGTCAGTGTGGAGCGCATGCGCAAAATCCGCGTCTTTAGCGGGGGCAGGACCCCTCCAAGCTACATCTCATTGGATTATCGCGCCCAGGAGGGTTACATTTTACGCTTGGCGCGCGAGGATGAACGTGAAGGCTCAAAGTTGACGCAAATTCTGAAATTTGCGGCGGGTCAAAGCGTCGTCAGCGAATTTGCCGGACGAAAAGTGGTGCGCGAGCCGGTGCCAATCGAAAAAGCTGAACCGCTCAAGCTGGAACTGCGGCATTTTGTAAAATGCGCTCATGAACGGCAAACGCCGCTGGTCAGCGGGGAATCGGCCAAGCGGGCGCTGGACCTTGCGTTCGAAATCACGCGACAAGTGGAAAAAGCAAATACGGAAGCGCTGGCTCAATTGCAGGGGGATCCGTTGAAGCGGTGAAGCGGTTTCCGACCGGACGATGGTTAGACCGGCCGGCAATAATCAAGAAGGCGCAATTAGCCAGGTTCCTCGTCCCGCTTTGCGAAACGGCCGTATTATGCCGTGAAAATTGGCGCGTCATATGATTGTCGGAGCAGCCGTCAATTCCGTGAATTAGTTCGGCTTCCGTGATTGGCAATTTGTATTCGGTAAGCGAATCACCACTTGCTAATTCGCGCTTTTGTCTGCAAATTCATTAGAACGAAAAGAGAACAGGACATGAGCAACGAGGCAAAATTGGAACTGAATGGAAAAAGCTACAGTCTTCCGACCGTCGTGGGCACTGAAAGTGAACGAGCTGTGGACATCTCAACGCTGCGCGCCACCAGCGGCTATATCACGCTGGACGAAGCGTACGGCAACACCGGTTCCTGCGTCAGCAAAATTACTTTCATAGATGGCGATAAAGGCATTCTGCGATATCGAGGCATCCCCATCGAGGAACTGGCTGATAAATCATCCTTTATAGAGACAGCTTATCTTATCATTTACGGCCTTTTGCCCAATCGCGCGGAATTGCGCCACTTTTCCGATCTCTTCACGGAGCATCAATTCCTCCATGAAGACATGAAATATCATTTCGAGAATTTCCCCACGACGGCGCATCCGATGGCGATTCTTTCGGCCATGATCAACGCCACAAGTTGTTTTGACGAGGGGCTGATGCACTGGCAATGGGGAAAGGCCAACAGCCAGTTTGACAATTACGCGGCCAAGCTGATGTCGCAGGTGCGCACCATCGCGGCATATTCCTACCGTAAATCCCAGGGTTTGCCGCTCATTTATCCCAAGAAGTCCTACAAGTACACGGCCAACTTTTTGCATATGATGTTCTCCGCACCCTATGAGGACTTTGAAATTAGACCCGAGGTGGTCAAGGCCCTGGACCTGATTTTCCTATTGCATGCGGACCACGAGCAAAACTGCTCGACTTCCACCGTGCGCATGGTCGCCTCCTCCCAGGCGAATCTTTTTGCCAGTGTGTCGGCCGGTGTGTGCGCCCTATGGGGGCCTTTGCACGGCGGCGCCAATCAGGCGGTCCTGGAAATGCTCGATGAAATCCACCGGACCGGCGATGACGGCTCCAAATTCATTGCCGCCGCCAAGGACAAAAACAGCGGAAAAAAGCTCATGGGCTTTGGCCACCGCGTCTATAAGAATTACGATCCCCGCGCAAAAATCATAAAAAAGGCGTGCGACGACGTGCTGTTGCAGTTGCACATTAGTGACCCGTTATTGGACATCGCCAAGCATCTGGAGCAGGCGGCCCTCCAGGACCCCTATTTTGTCGAGCGCAAGCTGTATCCAAACGTGGACTTTTACAGTGGCATTATTATGCGGGCGCTGGGTATTCCAGTGCGGATGTTTCCGGTCATGTTCGCCATTGGCCGCATGCCCGGCTGGATCGCCAATTATAAGGAAATCATGGAGGATCCAAAGAGCCGCATATGCCGTCCGCGGCAAATATACATAGGCAATCCATTGGCCCATTATACCCCGATCGAAGAACGCAAATAGGGCGGGGCGGGGATGCGGGCTTTTTGAACTGCAGATGGTGCCGGCCCGTTTAGAGGGCCTGACGCGGCAGTGCGGCATTCCCATCTGGCTGGCGCGGAAATAAATAGCTCGATTTTGGAAAATCAGGCATAAAGGTTGCTCAGCCAGAGTTGCTTCGGATGAAAAAAATTCTGGTTATTGACGATGAGGAATGGCTGCGCGAGATGATCCATTTGGCGCTTAGGCAGAAAGGTTTCGACGTTGTCGAATCGAGCAACGGCGCCGATGGCATCGAAAAGGCGCGGGCCGAATTGCCCGACCTGATTCTATGCGATGTAAACATGGAAAAGGTGGACGGCTATTTGACGTTGGCCTCTCTGCGCAATGAGGCGCCCACCGCGGCGATTCCCTTTATTTTAATGACTGGCCTGGCCGACAACGCCGGCATGCGGCACGGCATGGAATTAGGCGCCGACGATTACCTTCCCAAACCGTTCACCACCGACGCCTTGTATGCGGCTGTTGAGGCGCGGCTCAAAAAAGCTCAAACCGTTCGGGACGAAGCCGAACGCAAGCTCGCCCATTTGCGCGACAACATCAGTCTCATGATGCCGCATGAAATGCGCACTCCTTTGAACGGGATTCTTTCGAATGCTGAATTGCTCGCCAGTTCAGCCGCCACACTGAAGACGGCCGAAATTGTCGAAATCGGGCAGGAAATCCACAATTCAAGTCTGCGACTGGAGCGACTCATTGAAAATTTTTTGATCTACGCCCAATTGGAATTGATTGCCGCCGATCCGCAAAACGTCAACGCGTTGCGAATCGGCAAGACCGAAGACTCGGCCTCCCTGATCCGCGAACACGCCATGGCCCAGGCTAACCAGGCGGGCCGCGCCAAAGATTTAACCCTTGAAGTCAACGGTATAATCGTGCCGATGGCCGCGGAATATCTGGCTAAAATTACCGATGAATTAGTGCAGAACGCCTTTAAGTTTTCAGAGCCGGGCACGGTCGTGCGCATTTCATCCACTGAATCGTTTAATTCGGTCGTGCTTTCAATCAGTGACCAGGGACGGGGATTTTCGACGGAGCAAATTGCGCGGGTCGGCGCTTACATGCAGTTCGAACGCAAAATGAATGAGCAGCAGGGTTTGGGCCTGGGGCTCACCATCGCCAAACGATTGGTCGAACTCCACGGCGGGGCCCTTTCAATTGAGGGGAAAAAGGGAGAAGGAGCGACGATTATTGCCAAATTGCCGAAGGCCAAGGCCACTGTTAATTAAGGCATGCCGTTCCATGAATCGTGGTTCCACGCGGGCCTGTGCGAACTTCCGCCCGGACGAATGCGAGCTGACCCGCTCGTGCGGGAAAACAACCGGAAATCAGCCTTCATTTTCACATTCTATTCAGCGCAAGATTGACTATGACGTAAGATTCCTTTTGGAATGGACCGCATATTTCCGTTTTCGTTTCAGGAGAGATTAATTTCTCCGATTGACCAGTGGCGCCGCGCCTGGCGACTATCCATTGTCGCTCCGCCGTCGGTTGGCCTTGGCGTTAATCCTTCTATAGAACCAGATGGCTGTAGAGACGCAGGAGGATTTGCGCGGACGCTTCCGCGCTAAAAAAGACCACGGCGATTCCTACAACAGGTGCCAGGTCCGCCTTTCCAATTCGCAGTGGAACCCACCGCAGACGTTTTAATGGCCGCAATAGTGTGTTAGCAGTAGCGTCGGCATAATTCCAAATCGGATGTCGGCCAAAATAAATGTAATTGTTCAGCAGATGCAGCGCCAGCAGCGCGGCGATTGGAAATTCCCAAATCAAATAGCTTTGCGCCGCGATGATCAACGATTCTTCGATGCGCGCCGCCGGTAAAAGGGGTTTGGGGACGACGCCCAGCCCGGTGAGTACCCATGAAATGGCCCACCAGCCCAAACTTGTGACCAAAAATGGCAGCGCCAGCTTTACCGCGGGTGGCCAGTCATCAATCCTCCCGAGCTGTAACCGAACAAAATCCTGAATCGGCTTGGGGCCTTTTAAAAGGGAGAGCACCAGGAGGCAGGAATAGAGAATGCCCAGGGCCAGTAAAAAGCTCAAAATTGAAAATAACAACGAGCGACCGAACGCGTCGCCGCGAGAGAAAAGCGGAACCGAAAGCGACATAACGCCAAGGTTCAAAATTCCCGACCACCGAAGCGCCGAGCCGATTTGCCAGTAAAGGACAGCGCGAACGAACAGCAGCGCTCCCAAAAAAGCGGGCATGCGCCAGTGCGGCGCGCGTGAGGGTTCGGCACGCCGCAGTGTGCCGATGAGCGTGACCGAAGCCCGTTGGCCCAGGGGGTCCATTTTGCCAGCCCGCCAGTTCAACCACAGCAGAAGGCCGGCGATATTAAGAATGAAATCAACCCAATTCATTGGAACTGGAGTACTCTCCCACAGCTACATCATTTTTAATAAAGTATCCGCCATTTCGCTGGGAGTGGCGGCGACGCGTATGCCCGCGTCCTTGAATGCCGCTATTTTGGCTTCGGCGGTTCCTGTGCCGCCGCTGACAATCGCCCCCGCATGGCCCATGCGTCTGCCGGGCGGCGCCGTCGCGCCGGCAATAAAGCCGGCGACAGGTTTGCGGCAATTTTTCTTAATCCATTCCGCGGCCTCTTCCTCCGCCGAACCGCCAATCTCTCCAATCATAATCATGGCGCGCGTGTCCGGGTCCTCGTTGAAAAGTTTGATTACATCCAGATGCGACATTCCGGGCACCGGATCACCGCCGATTCCCACGCATGTGCTCTGGCCCACACCGCGGGAAGTCAATTGCCAGACCGCCTCGTAGGTGAGGGTGCCGCTGCGGGAAACGACTCCGACGTGCCCGTTCTTATGAATGTAACCCGGCGCAATGCCGATCCGGCATCCCCCGCGGGAATCCTTTCCTTCTCCCGGCGTGACGATGCCCGGACAATTCGGGCCAACCAGGCGTGTGCGCTTATTGCCGGCCATGGCGCGTTTGACTTGAATCATGTCCCGCGCCGGTATTCCTTCCGTAATGCAAACCACCACTTCAAGTCCGGTGTCCACGCCTTCCAGAATCGCATCGGCGGCAAAGGGCGCCGGAACAAATATGGCGCTGGCGATTGCGCCGGTTTGCTTTACGGCCTCGGCCACGGTGTCAAAGACAGGAATCCGTTTGCCCCCATGCTCAAACACCTGGCCGCCCTTGCCCGGCGTCACGCCCGCAACGACCTGCGAACCGTAATCAATCGAAAGCTGCGCATGTTTTGCCCCAAAACCGCCGGTAATGCCCTGGACAATAATTTTGGCATCGGGTTTTACAAGAATAGACATTGCTTATAATCTTACTGTTTTATTTTCTCTTTGTTGCGCAAAGCAGCCGAACGGCCTCCAAATCTTTTTCGCGGGCGGGTTTTCAATGGCCGGTTTTGCGTTTGTGGATCATTATCTGGTTGCCATCAGGGTCTGGAAAAATGGCAAAGCGACACACCGGCGTGTCCATCACTTCCATCGTGAACTTTATACCCCGGGATTTGAGGCGCAAAATCTCCGCTTCCAAATCGTCCACCTCAAAGGCCACACACGTGCCGTCCCTGGACGGCTTCCAGACATCGCCGTAACATCCGATCGCAAACGTCCCGCTGTTTCCGAGGTCGTATTCGACCCACATGCCGCCCGCGGATTCTCTCGTTGGCTTGAGTCCGAGGAGCCCTTCGTAAAATTCACGCGCCCGCTTGATTGCAGTCACAGGCGAGCCGATAAACGCAATTCCGGTGATCATGGCGGGCCCTTCTCGCTGCCGGTGTCAGGCGCCTTCGCCTACCTGAAAACGCACGAACCGGCGAATGGCGATCTCATCCCCCAATTGCGAGGCAACCTGGGCGACGTGTTCTTTCACGCTCACCTCCGAATTGCGTTTGACGAAGCCCTGATCCACGAGGCAATAGGTCTGATAGAACTTGTCCAGCACGCCCTGGAGGATTTTTTCCATGGCTTGCGCGGGCTTTCCTTTGAACCGGTCGGATTGCGCCGCGATATCGCGCTCCTTGGCGACCATTTCAGCCGGAACATGTTCCCGTGAAACAGCGTGAGGATGTCCCGCGGCGATTTGCAGCGTGATGTCCTTGACGAGTTGTTTGAATTCATCCCTGGCGGTGGTCTCGGCTTTCAAAGCGCCTACTTCGACCAGCACGCCCACTTTGGCGCCGGTATGAATATAACCGGCGATCATCCCATTGCCCACGACTTCCATTTTCGCGTGGCGGGCAATCCTGATGTTTTCCCGAATCTTCGCGACCATCGCCTGGCGTTCCGCTTCTAAATTGGGATTCATTTCAGTGGCGTAGCGGCGCGCCACTTCATCGCAAAACTGCCGAAAGGAATCATTTCGAGCGACGAAATCAGTCTCGCTGTTGATTTCCACGAGCACACCGAGCTTGCCGCCTGGGGCGATATACTGGGCGATGGCGCCGTCTTTGGCCTCACGCGCGGCCTTGACGCTGGCTGTCGCCGCGCCTTTCTTGCGCAGATAATCCACCGCCTTGTCCAAGTCGCCACCGGATTCGGTCAGCGCCTTTTTGCAATCCATCATGCCCGCGCCGGTCATTTCGCGCAGCTTGCCAACTGTTGCAGCAGTAATTTCCATTTTACAGGTTTCGGTTATTGTTGTGAAAAAATTGACGCGTCTCTGACCGTCAAGGGTTCGCAGGAGCCGGCGAACTTTCAGGCGTGGTCGGATCGTCGCCCGCCGCAGCCTCGGCTTCCTCGGCGGAATCAAATTTCTCGCCTATGTCGGGCACGCGCGCGCGCTTGGCTTCAAATTCCCCGCCGGCCTGTGTAATCGTCTGGCCGATGGTTGCCATGATCATCCGTACAGAACGGATGGCATCATCGTTTGCCGCTATCGGATAATCCGCCAGGTCGGGATCACAGTTGGTGTCCACAAGGGCGACGAGGGGGATTCCGAGCTTGCGAGCTTCGGCCACGGCATTGTGCTCGCGCTTGATGTCCACGACAAACATCGCCGCCGGCAGTCTGTCCATCGAGCGGATGCCGTCAAAATACTTTTGCAGCCGGGCCGCTTCGCGGCGGATGACCGCCTGTTCCTGCTTGACGTAGTTGGCCAGGCTGCCGTCGGCGTCCATCTTTTCGATCTCCCTGAGGCGCTTGATGGACGATTTGATGGTATTGAAATTGGTCAATGTCCCGCCCAGCCAACGTTCAACAACGTAAAATTGGCCGCATTCCTTTGCGGTGTCCTTGACGCACTGCTGCGCCTGCTTTTTTGTGCCCACGAAAATAACTTTGCCGCCCTTGCGCACGGTAATGGCCAGGAATTCGCACGCCGCTTCAAGCTGCGTGAGCGTTTTCGAGAGGTCAATGATATGAATGCCGTTGCGCGCGTCGAAGATGAACGGTTTCATCTTGGGGTTCCAGCGCTTCGTTTGGTGTCCAAAATGGACGCCCGAATCCAACAATTCTTTTACTCCAATGCTGATCACAATTTTCCTTTGGTTAAACCGCGCGAATTGTATTGGTTTTCTCGCGGCATCCCGCGGAACACGGGATTATCGTTTGATGTTGTTATGGTCTGCCTTGTCGCGATTTGCGCAAGACCGCATCCACGCGATGCGAAAGGGACCGTTTCACCCCTCCAACCGGTCAAGGCGAAGGGAAGATAGACGATAGCAGAATAACGTCAGGGGGCAACTGGTATTTTTGGCGGGGATAGAACTGACTGAAACGCGATCTGGTTTGCCTTTCGTCACGCTCGTGCTTGTCGCCCGAATGAAAAATGAAATCTCCCATTTACATTGAGCCGACGCCGGCGCGCTTTCTGCTCGACTAAACGTCTCAGGCTCAAAATCATTGCCGCGTGCCAATTTGCGTCATTTTTAATCCCGCGGCCCGCGGCAACAAGGCGCGCTATTTTCGCCGTCACCTGGACGGAATGAGCGGTCGGGCCGCGTTCAAGGCCACGACGGCCCCGCGCGACGCCCGCCGTCTGGCCGCCGAAGCCGTGGGCGACGGTTTTGACATCATCGCAGCCGCGGGCGGGGACGGCACGGTGAATGAAGTGCTTAATGGCATCGGTGATGCTGGCGGGATTTCGCGCACGCGCCTCGGCGTTTTGCCGTTGGGCACCGTGAATGTCTTCGCGCGCGAATTGAAAATTCCCCTCCGGCTGGAATACGCGTGGGAAGTATTGCGGCGCGGGAGGGAGCGGGTTTTGGACTTGCCTCAGGTGGAATTTTCGCAAAACGGCGGCGTCAAGAAACAATTCTTTATTCAATTAGCCGGAGCGGGACTGGACGCGCGCGCGATTGAACTGGTGAGTTGGTCGCACAAAAAAGCCGTCGGTCCTCTGGCTTATGTTATCGCCGGCCTGAAGGCATTGCGCGGAAAAAAACCCCAAATTCGAGCCAATGAAAATTCGCATGTCGCACATTCAGATTTTCAAGGTGAACTGGTCCTGGTCGGCAATGGGAAGTTCTACGGCGGCACATTCAATATCTTTCCGCACGCTGACTTGAGCGACGGCATCCTGGATGTCTGCATTTTTCCGAGGACAGATTTTGGGACGCTTTTGTCCTGCGGGCCGGAGCTGCTTTTGCGGCTGAAATTGCCGGAACGGGCGGTGAAACGGTTTCGCGCGCCGAGCTTTGAACTATCCGGAGACGCCACAGTCGCATTTCAGCTGGACGGCGAAGGGATCGGGAAATTACCGGCAAAATTCTCAATTGCCCCGGAAAAATTGCGAGTCATCGCCTGAACTTAATCAGGCGGCAACGCCAGCCGATAAAACATATTGCTGACGGCAGGAAATGCGACCTGATCGGAATTGTTCGTGACGACGCCGGTGTTTGTGACGTTGATCCAGTCAGGCGTGGTCAAATCCGGATTTTCCTGCAGCGTAAAACCTGGCGCGGCATGCGGCCAGGAAATGAGAACATTCGAGCCGCTGGATTGAATGGCCGCCGCGGGAATGCTCGTGAACGAAAACTCGCTGATGGTCTGGACGGAGGTGGCGCCGCCGTCGGCGCCGGTGAAACCCACCCAGGCTGCGTTGGTGCCCAGAAGTTGCGTCAAATCACCCACCGTCAAGTTCGTGCTAAATGATGTATTGGCGACGGCGTCCGTGAACGTCAAAGTCATGAGTCTATTGTCGTAGTTGATTGTGATATGAATTGGGTCGCCGCCGGCCAGATTGACGTTTCCGGGCGCATGATAATTTCCGTTGGAGCCTGAAGCGCCGGTCAGGCCATTGGTCAGGACGGTATAACCGACGATTTGGCTGTTCCCGGTGTAAAGGTTCAATTCCAATTGGATGGCAGGGGCGATGCCGCTAACGCCCAAGCCGCCGCCTCCGCCACCGCGAGCATCTGGCCCGCTTGCATCATTCTGGATACAAAATGAAATGCCGTCAGCAGCCCGGTTCCCCCCGGCCTGATAGGTGAACCCCGCCTTAAATGCGCCGATGTATTGTGGAGAATTGAAGAAGATACTTTGGGCTTCACCGCCGTTTCCGTCGGTGAGGGTGACCACATTGTCGCCAAACGTAGGCGTGGAATAGGGATAATAGCCACTCTGATTGACCGTCCAATTTAGGCCGTTTCCGTTGAAGCCGAGGGGTTGGCTGCCGAATGTAATGAGGGCAACGCTGCTGGTGATAGAGCCATAGGAATTGGCAACCACGGCCTGATAACTCCCGGTGTCCGCCGCTTGAACATTTGATTTTGTATAGCTGCGCGCCGTTGCTCCGGGGATATTCGTGCCATTGAATTTCCATTGATAGCTCAGCGGCGCGACGCCGCCGGCGATGATGCTGAATGTGATATTGGTTCCTATGACCGCCGATCGGCTGGCCGGTTGCACCGCAATGTAAGGAGCGTACCCGGCCATTCCCAGATCGGCGGCCTCCCTATAGAGCAAAAACAAATGGTCAGGCCGCACTACGACGAAATTTGCGTTCAGGGAATTTGCGAATGTCTGGCAATCCGCCGGCTTTAGATTCCATGCATCACCCTCGACAGAGATAAACATTGGCGAAGAACCATTCCATGAGGACACGGTATTGGTGATGGCGGCCAGCAGGTTTGACACTGTCGAGGCGTAATTCGCATTTGCCGGAAATCCAGCGAATGGCATGCCGCTATAGTTCTTCATGTAGTATCCGTCCTGATAATCATCCGCGCCGAGCAATGTGGGGCAATTGGTCGCGTAGTTATTCCCAGTGGCGCTGGACACGGTCAGCCAGACCGTCGCTGCCCGAATGCCGGTGCGTTGCAAATAGGGGTTCGAGGCCTTCGTATAGGATGCAACGTTGCCGGCGCTCCAATAACTGATCCGCGTGTATCCCGCGCCGGAGGGCCCGGCGACAAGGCAATCATTGGTGGTGGCGGTGCTCCAGAAATAATTCAGCATTTCCGGATCGAAATCCGCCAGCAACGGTTGAACGGTCCAGCCGATGGGCACTTTCCCGCGGCTCGAACTTTGCCAATTCTGATACATCGTATGCTGCATGTATTGGACGTTGTCGCCGTCGCTTAACGTGATGGACACGTAGATCTTGTTCTGGAGCGCCGGCGCGGGCGGGATGACCGGGAAAGCAATGTTCGTAACGACCCCGCCGTAGAGGCTTCCGTTGTCAAATAAATCGCTGGCCATGACCGGAATGCCATATTGGGCGATCCATTCCATGTCCGCGCTTTCATTGGGCCACCATCCGATATAGACACCGTCCACGGGCGTCATGCCGGACATAAATAGCGCCAGCGTGGAATTGTCAGGCGAGACATTCGGGTCCAGCCAAACGACGGCGCATTTTGTAGCCACGAGATAATCGCGCAGATACCAGAAATTGTTAGTTTGGAGGCCTCCCATAAGGCGGTGCGTGCATTGCGGCCAATAATTGGTATAAAGGTATCCATATACTTGGTTTTTATTGCTGAACCTGCCTCGCAAATCATCAACAATAGCCAGGGCATAGGGAGAATTCGTGAGTGTGGGCAGCAGGGCTGCGTCGCAGATTAATTCATTTTTTACGCCGGCGATGGTCGTTGCCAGGTTGAGCGTATCCATCATGTTTGTATCGTAAACGACCAATCCGGTAACGTCGGATTTAAATTGTGTGAGCGCGACAAAGCCGCTGACCGTGGTATGGGACAAATTATGGAGGTTCATCCAGGTGAATTCCCCCTCGGAAGCGGCGCTAACGCAGGCCAGTTTCGGCTGATTCCGATTCACAATTCCCTCCAACGACGAAAACAACGCCTGTTGGTCCGAAGGAAGGCCGTCCACGTCAATGCATTCAATCGGTTGGGCCGGCGTTGAGAACGTTGGCAGGAACTGGCTCGCAGGCCAACTCAGGCCAGTTGCGCAAACCGTTTGCGTGCTCGACGCCAGCGCGAGGGCAAGGATAAAAACTGCGGCGGGACTTCTAATATGCATTGACTATTTTACTATGGCAATTGGGCGCGCACAAGCACCCGGGAATATCCGGCGAAGTCCTATTGCGCGTCGCCGACATGGAGAGTTTTATTTTTAGTGTTATCGCCGCTGAAAAACCGAAAAATTCCAGCGCTCCCGCCAGGCAATGGTAAATGTTCCAGGCGGCTTCATCGTGAATGGCAGCCACACGTAGCGAGAGTCTGAAAGCGCGTCGGGGTTCCAGCGATCGGCCATGAAGATAAAATCATTCGCATGGCCGGGCATCGGCAGCACAAAGGTGCTTTGTGAGTCAAATGTTGTCCCGGCATCCGGTCCCGTGCAGGGATTGCCAAACGTCTTCCACGGACCCAGGATATTGTCGGCGCGGGAATAGTTTGCCGCGTTTGGCGCCCAACCGGTGCAGGCGGACGTAATAAGGAAATACTTTCCATGCCACTTAAAGGGCGCGGGCCCTTCCCGCATTTGCCGCAAGAGTATGCGGGCCCAGGTCTTGTTTTGGACGGCGGGCATTACAGGTCCCGTGAAATCATTATTCAGGCGCGTCACATACATTGTCCAATTGCCCGCGGACGCGTAGAAAACGTAGGCCTTTCCATCATCATCCACGAACAAGTTCATGTCACGAAACGTCCCGCCGTAAACGCTTTGACGCGCGGGATCAGGATCCCCGGCCGCAAAATCATAGGTATCGGCTATCGGACGGATCGCTTTGAGGAATGTGAATGGGCCGGCCGGCGTGTCACTGGTGGCAATGCCCGCGCGCGAGAAGCGATAACCCTCCTGGTCCAGGTGCATCCACATGACGAACTTTTTTGTTCTCGGATTATAGATCGCTTTCGGACGTTCGACGAATGTGTGACGGCCGTTGAATTTCGGCACGTCACGCCGCCATAGCGCGACGCCCTCGCGTGTCCAGTCCGTAAGATTGGTCGAAGAGTAACAGGCGACCGCGCTGTAAAGGTCCGGCGTCCGGTCTTCGCCGTACCAATAATAGACGTTCCGAAGAACAAGAACTCCTCCGCCATGCGCCTGGATGGGTTGTCCCTCAACGTCGCGCCACACTTCACCTGGAAAAAATTGTGCGACTGCCCGCTGTGCTAACAATAAACACACTGCCATCCCAATCGCGCATCGAGGGCGGGGAAGGTACGAACATTTGATTCCGCGCGTTCGCCGTGCAGTGCGGTGGCATCTCCGGAAGGTTTCGAGGGACGCCGCTCTGGAAGGGGGGCCATGTCCAAACTCAAGGCCTCACCCGCCTCCAAAGCGGTGTCAGAGCCACCGCATTTGGCCTCACGGCGGTTCGAGCCGCTGATGGAAACTTTTGTTGTACTCATCTTACCTGCCGCCCAGGAACGGAAAAAAATCAATCACCCCGAATTGCGATGGTTGCGTCTGTCAAATTAGGCGATTCTGCGCGAAGGCGAATGATTCCATGCCGGCCGGGTTTGGCGCGTACAATCACCAGGGC
>JBOHXA010000475.1:0-8824 GCA_050737335.1 Limisphaerales bacterium
ACATCGCAACACGCTCAAACACAATGACTTCCTACCGCCTGCCCCTCATGCTCTATCGAGGGACTGTCCAAAATATTCCCGATTGATGGGGGGACAGATCTCAAACGCATTCCCCTTACATACGTCACAAATAAAAATATACAACTACCCGGACCGGGCCGGGGCGGGCCTGCGCCTTCGCCAGTCGCTCGCCGCGCGCTATGATAAATAAGCCAATCTAACAATGAAGTCTTCCGCGCCTTCCCGAAACCAAGCCACAACGACGGCCAGGACAGTGGGGATAATGGCGGGAATGGCGGTCTTTCGACACCGGGCGATCCCCAGGCTGATGGGTGTCAGAACTACTATTTGCGCATGCGCATGGCTTTCTTATTTATTCCAAAATTGTAAATCAATTTGACCCGTTTATTGGCGCCGATTAACCTGCCGGTTATGCGACACACCATCTCTGTGCTTGTTGAAAACAAGTTCGGCGTGCTCACGCGCGTGGCCGGATTGTTCAGCGGGCGGGGCTACAACATTGATACCCTGAACGTCGGGCCAACGCATGACCCCAAACTGTCACGCATGACCGTGGTGACCCATGGGGACGAAGCCACCCTCGACCAAATTGTCAAACAACTCAACAAACTGCCGGATGTGATCAAAGTCCAGGACTTCCGCGACGGCGAATACGTCGATCGCGAATTGGTGCTGGCCAAAGTGGCTGTGGATTCAAAATCCCGGGCGGAAGTCATGCAAATCACGGACATTTTCCGGGCCAAAATCGTGGACGTCCAATCCAGGTCATTGACGATCGAAGTGACCGGCAACGAAAGCAAAGTGGAAAAATTTCTTGAACTGATGGAATCCTTTGGCATTACGGAACTGACCAGGACCGGCAAAGCGGCGCTGCCGAGAAAAGGTTGAGGCGCGAGGCGTGGATGCGTTAAGGCGCGGCAATGCCCTCCCCGCCAGACTGGTTTCAGCTTTTGTCTTATGATAAATGCCGTACCTTGAGTTCCTAAGATGATTCTGGTTTTGGACAATTACGATTCGTTCACGTATAATCTCGTCCAATATTTGGGTGAGTTAGGCGCGGACATGGTTGTCAAACGAAACGACGAAATTTCCACCGCGGAAATCCGGGCGCTCCAACCCAAGGGAATTCTCGTTTCGCCGGGACCTTGTTCGCCGCGCGAATCGGGCCTCTCGAACGAAGTCATTCGCACATTTTCAGCGGAAGGCGTGCCGGTCTTTGGCGTCTGCCTGGGCCACCAGTGTATCGGACATGTGTTTGGCGCGAATGTGGGCGTCAATTATCGGATGATGCATGGCAAGACTTCTCCCATTAAACATAACGGAAAGGACTTGTTTGCCGGAATGCCGAATCCCTTTATGGCCACGCGGTATCATTCACTGGTCATCCAGCGTGAGAGTCTGCCCGATTGCCTCGAAGTCACCGCCGAAAGCGATGAAGGAGAAATCATGGGCGTGCGCCACAAAACCCTGCCCATCTGGGGCGTCCAATTCCATCCGGAAAGTATTCTTACGGAAAATGGGCGCAAGATTGTGGAAAATTTTTTGGCGCTCAAGGGTTGAGGGCGATTGGGGATTTTTTCCAGTTAACCACGAGGCGGTTTGGAAATGGGTCTCTTCCTTCGGTAGCCGTCGCCGGTCCTCGAACGGGCAATACAAGTCCGGCCAGTTTCGGAAACTGCGCGGGATTCTTAACCAGGACGACGGCCAGATCGTCGTAATAAACGGCGTGCCATCCGTTCTCCTCGGCCAGCGCCTTTGCCCCCGCCAGATGCGATGGCAGAAGGGCAAAATCAGCATGGGTCAGGTTGAGTGCATTGGTGTCGAATGGTTCGCCGTTGTAGAGCTTCCAGTGGGCCTCAATGATGGCCGGCGAATAGACGCTGTCCAACCGGCCGTCAATTGAAACCTTGCTATCCGGCAGGTCCCAGATGCACATTTCGCCCCAATCGAAAAAGACAAGTAAATTGCCGTGTAATTCGTTTTGCCGAATGAATTGAATGGCCGCAACGGGGTATTGCGCGCGCGGGATTTCCATTGTCCAAAAGCGATTTTTGTGCAGCGTCAACGTGGCCACAACGATGCCAGGGGAAACCATAACGAATATCCCTGTTAAAACCCGTTGCGCGCCGCGCCGGCGAAAAAAGCCCTCGAAATGAGAAAGGGATTGGCGAAATCGCTGCAATGTATCGGCCAGATGCGTCGGGACCAGGGCAAGCGCCGCGATACAGAAAAGAGGCGTATTGCGAACGGCCCGAAGACCGACAACGAAGAGAACGATAAGAATCGCGATTTCCCACAGTTGGCGCCGGCGGCGCGAGCAAATGAAAGCCGCAAGGCCAATCGCCGCGCAAAAGAAAAAGGCCGCATGGTCCCACGTCAATGTGACGGGATTCCATTCCTGAATTTGCGGACGCAACCAGAGCACGCTGCCCACGAGCCATCGGGCAAGCCCGAAACCGTGAGGATTCAGAAAGATCGTTGCGGACGAGACCACGGCGCTGGACCAAAGGATAATTAAGAGGCGCGGAGAAACGTCCGGATTCAGCCAGGAAGCCATTTTCGGCTTAAACTTTGTCAGAATAAAGCCGGCCGTTGTTGCCGCCGCCGCGATGAAAAGAAGGACGAGCCCGATAAGGGCGCCCCCGTGGAGATTGAACCACAACGCGAACAACGGCGGCAGCGCCAGGGACCATTTCCAATTCCCGGCGTGTAACCGGTTCAAAATCCACAATTCAACGGCCAGCGAAAGCGCGGTGAAAATTTGAGGGCGGGCCGCGAAACCGAAAGAAATTTCGACGACCGCCAGGGCGCCGAAGGCCCAGGCGACGGGCACTGTCATCGAACCGACATGCCGGCTCATTGAAAGCGCAACCCCAAACGTCAACAGACCAACAAGGATTTTAAGCAGGAGCAGTCCGGGCCCGCCCAGGCACAAATACGCAAGCCCAAATACGGCCTCGCCGAGATACTCGTGATCAAACGATGGCTGGCCGTAAGCGGTCCAGGAATAGGAATCAACGGTGGTCGGCTTGCCCGTATGAATGAATTGCGTCCCGAAAAAAACGTGAGACCAGAGATCCGGGTCCGCGGTGTTTTCAGAGAACTGAAATACGGCCAGACATAGGACGGCAATGACGAATGCCACCCGCATTAGTTCAGCGGGACGCCTCGACGTATGTATGTGGGGATGTCCAGGTCCTCGCCTTTATGAATGGTTGGTTCGCTTTTATCGAACCGGCCCCGGGAAATGATGGTCAACGGCAATTGCCCCTGCGTCATTGCCGCTTTACCGGGACGGCGAAGACGATACGGACGGCCGCCGCGTTCCAGCGGGGGCCCCGGGGTTCCGGACAGGAGGCGATGATCGAAACGCGGGGAAGACGTAATCGAATCCCTGCGCATTTCCGGGAGTCCGGGCATAGTATTGGAATCCGCGGGATTGGATGCCGCGATGGTTTCGATTTTTTCCGCGGGATTCTTTGCGGCGATGAGCACGACGGAGAGTTTGTGGGTCATTCCCGCGTCAATCGCCGCGCCCATGATGACTTTGGCGCCGTCGCAATGGCTGTTAATTTTTTCCATTACACGATTCACTTCGGCCATGGTGAGGTCCTTGCCGCCGGTCAGGCTGATTAACACGGCGCTGGCGCCCGCAAGCGCGCGGCCTTCGTCCAACATCGGGTGCGCCAGCAGTTTTTCAACGATTTCACGCGACCGGGCGGGGCCGGTCGCTTCAACAAACGCGAAAGCGCTTTCGGAATGCCGGTCGCGGACCAGCCCGGATAAATCGTCGAAATGAATTTGAATCAGGCCGGGGCGGGTCAGCAACTGCCAGACGCCGCGCACCCCTTCAACGAGAAGGCCGCCGGTTATGCGAAAGGTTTCCAGCACGCTCGTGTTTTCATCAATCAGCTTGAATGCTTTTTCGTTGGGCAGACAAATCACGCCGTCGGCTATGGTCTTGAGTTCCTCCAAGCCGTTCGTCGCCTGTGCCCGGCGGCGGTTGCCTTCGCATAAAAAGGGCAGCGTCACAAACGCCAGAACAAGGGCGCCCGCCTCGCGCGCCGCCCGGGCCAAAACGGGACTGACACCGCTACCGGCGCCCCCGCCGAGGCCCGCCAGAAGCAAAACCACCTCGGCTCCTTCGCACGTCGATTTCAGGGTCGAAAACTGTTCCTCCGCCAGCGCGCGCCCGCGTTCGGGATCGCCGCCCGTGCCAAGGCCGCGCAACAATTTGGTTTCCAGATGAATCTTGATCGTCGCCGAAGACGCTGCGAGCGACCGGGCGTCCGTGTCAATAGCGGCAAAATTGACGTCGGAAATTTCGCCGTGGTTTAGGGCATCGCCGAGCACGACTCCCGCGCCTCCAATCCCGAAAATTTTGATGGAACGGGTCGCGCGCGGCTCCGGGGCCGCGTCGGGCATTTCATGTTTTGTTGTCATAGGTTGAAGATTCGGCTGGCGGTGATTGGAATTATTTCTGTAAAAACCGGCCAAAGACTCCTTTGATACCTGCCACGAGCGATTTGCCCTCGCGTCTGCGGGTTTTGAATGAGCCGAATTTCGCCAGACCGATACCGGTCACAAATTCGGGCTGGTCCAGCGCGGATTTTAAGCCGCTGATGGATTGGGTCTGGCCGGTGGCCACCGGCATCTGCAGCATTTGCTCGGCGAGTTTGGAAATGTTGGGAATTCGCGCGCAGCCGCCGCAGAGGAACACGCCCGCGCGCAGATAGTCGGCAAGGTCCGCCTGCTCCAAATCCTGGGCGATGAGCTGGAACGTTTCTTCGAGCCGCAGCGACATTATCCGGCGCAAATGTTCAACGTTCACGACTTTCATGACCAGCCCCAATTCGTTGGTTATCGTCACGGTCTGGCCTTTGCACTCCGCGTCCAGCAGGGCCGACCCGTGTTCCAGCTTCAGTTTTTCCGCGCGGCTCAGGGGCACTTTCAAACCGTAGGCGAGGTCGTTTGAAACATGGTCGCCGCCTACCGCAATAGTGCCGGTGTGTTTGATGACGCCATCCGCATAGACGACGTAATCGGTCGTGCCGCCGCCGATGTCAATGACGAGGGCGCCCAGTTCCTTTTGTTCGGCGGTGAGGAGAGCCAAAGAAGAGGCCAGGCCATTGAAGACAATATCTTCAACTTCCAATTGCAACCCTTTGACAAGTCGAATGGAATTTTGAAGGCGGTTGGTGATTCCATGGGCGACGTGAACATCCACTTCAAGACGCGAGCCAAGCATCCCCACCGGGTTGCTGACGCCGTCTTGGCCGTCCACGAAGAAATGCTGGCGAATGGCATGGATGACGCTATTTTCCGTTGGCAAATTGATCGCCTTGGCGTTTTTGATGACGTCCTGAACGTCGTCTTCGGTAATTTCGCGGTCGGCGCTGACCACCGGGTGCATGCCGCGGTTGTTGAATCCGCGGACATGTCCGCCGCTCACGCCCAGAAAGACACTCCGAATTTCGACGTCGGCCATTTGCTCGGCCTCGACGATGGCGTTGCGCGCGTCTTCCTCAGCCTGCGCAAGGTCGGCGATTTCACCCTTGCGCACGCCCCTGGAACGCGACTGGCCAAGACCAATGATGTTTAACACGCCGTCGGCGTTGACTTCGCCCACCACGGCACAAACTTTCGATGTGCCAATTTCAAGACCAACAATGATATTTGGATCGTCAAACATTTTTCCTCCATGAATTTTGTGTGTCCAGGGTTTTGGGCAGCAGGGCCGGCGGGGCGAATTTGTCCGTCCAACGCACCGGGACGTTGTTCGCGACCGCCAGGTCCGCGCACGCAATCGTCTTGTTCATTCGCTGTCCCAAATCGTAAATTTCACGCCAGCGGGCCAATTGTTCGTCCAAATGGTCCAAACCGAAAGTAATTTCGCCCCCCTGGACCGTCGTCACCACAAAGATCCGCGGAGATGACACATCCACACGCTGGAGTTCAGCCAGTCCCGCCATGGGCGACCGCGGAAAGGCAGCCAGCAGTTTTAGCGCGGCCAAAACCTCCGGCGCATCCAGCCGATGACCCGGTTGCAACTGCAAAAGGCCCACACCGGTGACCACCGGAAGCGAACCGCCCATTTGCCCGAGCGGAACGGTGCTTTGCCGCGGGTCCAACGGTTGCATCACATAGCCGTCGGCATCAAGATGAAATACAGAAATGGCGAAGCCTGTTGTCGCGGAGGCGCGCGGCATGTCCACCTGCGCGACAGCGGTGCGTTCCCTCACCCGAATTCGCAAGGTGTGCGGTAGAACGCGCTCAACGGACGCTGACTCAATCGCCGAGGCCATTTCCAGGTTCCGTTCCACCGCCCCGAGATCGAGCGCAATTAAATTCTGCCCCAGTTTGACCCCGGACCAGCGGCGCAACCGGTCTTGAGAAATGGCGCCGCTGCTCTGCACGTCAATTTGTTCGATGGCAAAATCCGGGTTTTCGTAGATGAATTTTTCCAGCGCCCACGCGCCGCAACGCCAGAAAAGGTACAGGCCGAAGACCGTGCCGAAGGCAATGGCGAACATGCCAGTGGCCATCCGGATGCGCGTCGAGCGCGCCTGGTCTGATCGAACTTTGACGTCGAGCACGTGGCTGCGGCTCATTCGCCGGTTCTTTTGTTCGCGCTTAAACCACATGGATAAAATCGTTATGTCTTTCCGTTTCTTCGCAGTGCCAGGTCAACCATCCGCTGGCAAAGCTGCCCGTAGTCCAAACCCGCCGCGGCGGCGGCCTTCGGCAGGAGACTGGTTTCGGTCATGCCGGGAAGCGTGTTCACTTCGAGCACGACAGGGCTGCCGTCAGGACGCACCATCACGTCAACGCGGCCATAATCGCGCCCCCCAATGGCTTGAAATGCGCCGAGCGCGGCCGACTGGACCCGTTTGGACGTGGCCGCATCGAAGTCCGCCGGACAAAAATATTCCGTCGCGCCGGAAGTGTATTTGTTTGTGTAATCATAATTTCCCGCGCGGGGACGCACCTCCACAATCGGCAACGCCCGCCCGTCCAAAATTCCCACGGTGGTCTCGCGTCCGACGATCTTTTCCTCCGCCAGGACTTCGGAATCAAATCTCAGCGCTGTGGCAAGGGCAGCGTCCCAATCGTCAATTCTTTCTACAAATTGCAAGCCAACGCTTGAACCTTGCCGCACTGGCTTCACAACAAGCGGCGGGGCCAGTCCCTTCGGCAAGGGAGAGCGCGCCGAAGCAACCACGGCGAACTTCGCCGTGGGCACGCCGGCCATGACGCACTTTTGCTTGGTCAAGACCTTGTCGAAGGCAACGCGGCTGGCTTCGGCGTCGCAGCCGGTATAAATGACACCCAGTTTTTCAAATTGCCGCTGAATTTGGCCGTCTTCGCCGTACGTCCCGTGCAGAACGAGAAAGACCACGTCGCATTTTTGCGGCAATTCAAATGAGCCGTCTTTTGGGTCCAGTTCGGAAACGTGATGGCCCAGTAAGCGCAATGCCTTGGCCACAGCGGCGCCTGAACGCAATGATATCTCGCGTTCGGCGCTCGGGCCGCCCAACATGACAACAATATCCAGCTCTGCAATCATTATTAAGGAATAGTGATCGGCCCAAAATTAATTTTCATCTGCCGTCTTCACATTCTTTTTCACCACAATTCGCTCACAGTCATCAAACGTCCGCCCCGATAATTTCAACTTCGGTTTGTAATTCGATTCCGCGCCGGGCTTTGGCTTTAGCTTTCAGAATTTCAATCAGTTCCAGAACGTCGCGCGCCGTGGCTTTGCCCTCATTGACAATGAAATTTCCGTGCTCGGCGGAAACCGCCGCGCCGCCGACACGCCCGCCTTTCAGGCCCAATTCATCCACGAGTTTTCCGGCGGGAACCGTGGACGGATTTTTGAAAATGCAACCGGCGCTGGGAGCCGCGGGCTGCGAATCCCATCGTTTTTGGCTGAAGGATTTCATGCGATCTTCAATTTCTTCGCGGGATGCATTGCGGCACTTGAAGATGGCCGCCAGCGCAACATGGTCCTTGAGCGTGGCGCAACCGCGATAAGCCACCGCCATTTTTTCGCGAGGCATCTCGGTAACGTTGCCGGCGAAATCCATGAGGCGGACCCTTTCCACCACGTCAAAAGTTTGACCGCCCATCGCGCCCGCGTTCATGCGTAGCGCGCCGCCGACGGTGCCGGGAATGCCTTCGAGGAATTCCACGCCGCTCAATCCCTTGCGCCGCGCCTCGACAGCCACGCTTTTCAATTTCGCCCCCGCCCCGCAACGCATGGTCTCGCCGCTGAATTCGATTTGGCTGAACGCGGAATGGGACAGACAAAGCACAACACCCCGAAAGCCGCCGTCGCGGACGAGCAAATTAGAACCGCGTCCAAGAATAAAAAACGCCGCCGCACGCCGTCCGCAAAACTTCAAGACGGCGGCCAGGTCGGCTTCATTTGCGGGTTCGACATAGAAGTCCGCAGGTCCTCCGACCCGCAGCGTCGTGCGTTTGGCCAATGGTTCATCACATCGAATGGCCGTTGCCTTCGAGACGACCGCTTTGACTTCGGCGGCAAAATCAAGCCGGTTTTGCGGTTGCATTTCTAAAATGGGTCCGGTCCCAGTCATGCGGCCGAAAACTCGCGTGATCCGGGCGACGGCTGCTGACCGGCCTCCGCCGCGTTTTCCAGGGAATGCCCGGCAAACACGGACGCGCGCAAAATTTTTCCCGCGATGTGGTCGGCTGCATCCGGGGCGCGCCATCGCGCCAGGGCCGATTTCATCCGCGAACGTGTCGCTTCATTCTCCATCAATTCGCTCAAAATGGC
>JBOHXA010000476.1:0-4125 GCA_050737335.1 Limisphaerales bacterium
GAAGTGGACCGGCCGAACCAACGCATCGCCTTGGGCCTCAAGCAATTGGGCGCGGACCCATGGGAAAACATCGAGACCCTCTACAAGGTCGGCGACCTCGTGGCCGGCAAGCTCACCAAGCTGGCCAGCTTCGGCGCGTTTGTGGGTTTGCAGCATGACATTGACGGCCTCGTCCACATTTCGCAGATTAGCGAAGAGCGCGTGGACAAAATTAAAAACGTGCTCAAGGTCGGCCAGGACGTTTCCGCTCGCGTCATTAAAATTGACAAAGGGGAACGCCGCATCGGCCTGTCCATCAAAGCCGCCAACTACTCCGACGATCAACTGAAGGAAGAGCAAAAGCTGTTGGATGCGCTCAAGCCCGGTGAAGACCTCGTTGCCCTCCAGCACGCCTTCGACGCCGCCGATGAGGCGCAAAAGAGCGAATAATCAAACAATTCAAAGCGCGGGCGGGCTGCCAACGGCCCGCCCGTTCGCTTTGGCCAGGCGCCATTCCCTGTCAGCGATGCGCTATTCAGCTCTCTTTAAAGGGCTGACCGCGCTTCATCTTCACAAAACTCGTCTCTCGCAGGTAGATCGGCTCCAATGGTTCAGCCCCTTGAATATCGTTTCGGTCCCTCAGGAGCCTTGCGACTGCCGCGCCGCTCGGATAGACAAGCCGTCCCCCGGGAAATTTCAGCGCTTCGGGTCCGATGATCACCCTGCCTTGGCTCAGCGACAAAACTTCCGCCCGCGATAAAATCTTCAACGGCGCCATTTCCGCACGGCCGTTTTCCGCGATCTCGCAGGTCGCGCAATAGAATTCCTGGCGCTGGGCGTTGATGACGACGCTTACGGGCCCGAATATTTTTTCTGTTTGCGCCACTGCCACGATCGCCGTGACGCTGCCCGCGCCGGCCAGATGGACGCGGCGCGCCAGTTTCCACCCCTGCGCCACCGCTATCGCCGAGCGTATGCCCGTATAGGACCCGGGTCCCAATCCAACCGCAATGATCTCAATTTCTTCCCGTTCGATTTTTGCCTCTTTCAATACCCGTTCGATCATGGCAAATGCCCCCGTGCCGCGGACGCCGACCTCAAATGCTTCCTTTAAGACCGGCCCATCGCGGGCGATCGCAACACTTCGTTGCTCACTTGAAAATTCAAGCGCCAAAATCGTCATAAATAATTTCCCGCTCCGATTCATTTACGATTTCAATTCGCACCTTTTTAATCGTGCCGGACTCAAGCCGGCCCTGATTTTTTCCGCTCCCCGCAGACCGGATGGCGCGTCTCTGATTATCCAAAGCCTCAAGTTTTTCGGCCCATTCGATCACCGCTACGCCCTCTGGCTGCAAAAACTCCTCCACCCCTGCCGATACGATTTCTTCCGCCGTATCCAGCCGATACAAGTCCAAATGGTAGAGGGGAAGCCGTCCGCCCGCGTATTCGGCAACAAGTGTGAACGTCGGCGAATGCACCCCCGTGGAAATCCCCAGGCCTCGGGCCAGACCCTTCACAAATTGCGTTTTGCCCGCGCCAAGTTCTCCGGATAGCGCGATCACCCACCCGCATTTGGCCGCGCGGCCGAATTCTTCGCCGATGCCTTCGGTCTCCGCCGGGCTATGGGAAATGAACGCGGGCATTCCCTAACCCGCGCGATTGGAAAATGGAAAACCATCGGCGCTCATCCTTTTTAAATCTAATCCTCCAGCCGCCGCTCTCGCAAGAAACAAAGCAGACGCTTCCCCCAATGACCGCCTCTGCCTACCGCTTCGCCGTTCCGCATTTCCAGCACGAGGTAAATTGCGGCTCCAAATTCTCGCCGCATTTCGGACACGTCCAGGCTGGCCCCTGGTTCCGCGGCGAAAGCCACTGTTTTTTGATTTGAATCGCCTCCTCCTCCCGCGAGTCATCGCCAATCCACAGTTCCGGCATGCATTCGCCCTGCGGAATTCCTCCGGCCAGCGCGGACGAAACCTCATTGGTAATAAAGCACGGAATCCCGATCCGATCGAGCATGCTCTTCAACGCGCTGACGGCGGCTAGGTCTGATGACGTGAAGAGGCGTTTCATTATGCTTCAGCTTCGCGGATTTTGGCGATAAAGGTCCATAAAAATCGGCGGTGCTCTGCGTCAGGCAAAAACGCGATCTTACCGGCTCGCATCCAGTGGCCGGAAAAACCTTTGAGTCCGGGGCAGCCAATGGTCGCTTTTATTGATGGAAAACACAACGTCCGTTGCTTTGCCCGCAATTCTGTTGCGCGGGACAAAACCCCAATAGCGGGAATCAAAACTGTTGTCACGATTGTCCCCCATCACAAAGTAACTTCCGGACGGAACCCGCACTGGACCAAACGTTCGCTTGGCCGGAGCTGCCGGTATGGCCATGACCGCATGGGGATGTCCGGGCAGCTTTTCCGTGGCGAACAGACCGCGCTCTTGTTCGGCCAGCGGCAGTTGATTCGAAACCGCCGCGTTTAGCGGCGCATAGTGGACAGGCTGGCCATTGATTATCAGTTCATCGTTGCGCAGTTCAATCCTGTCGCCGGGCAGCCCGATCACTCGCTTCACCAGCCGGGTGCCGTCGTAAGGCGAGAAAAAGACAACGATATCTCCGCGTTGCGGATTTGACCACTGCGCAAGATGCCACGTCGTGAACGGGACCTTTAGATCATACGCCAGTTTATTGACGAAGATACGGTCGCCCTCGATAATCGTTGGATTCATCGAGCCGCTCGGCACGTCACTCCAATCCGCGACCGACGAGCGCGCCGAAAAGAGAACCACCGCAACAACGAGCAGGGGACGGACTTCCTTGCGCCAATACTGGCGAAGCCGTGAGGGGAGGGTTTCGGTCTTCATACCCAATTGACACGGCCGCGCGCGGATTGTTCAAAGCTCAAAACGGGCTGCGACCTTCGAACTCCCGCGGCTCTGTCGCCATCGTCGAAGGCGGAATTGTATTTGGATCAGCGCCCAAAGTCTCCTTTGGAGTATTCCCCATCTGAAGTTCCAGGCGGTCTCCATGCTCAAGGTCGGCGTGCCTAAACCACACCTGATTTAATTTCTCGCCGTTCAGATGGATACTCTTGGCAGATGGGAGCCAGAATCAAACTGCTGCTGGCTGATGAGGCTCAGCCCGTAGTTGTAAACCCGCGTCAGAGATCCGGAGCCGGCACCGGAATTGGCCGCCGATACAAAATCGTAGCCGCAACCGCCATTTTCGGCAGGTGGTTCAAGGGTTTCACCGATGAACTGGAAAGCAAAGAGAAATGAAAAAGCGGCTGACCCACCGACGCGATTTTTGGGGCCGCGAGCGGCGACGTCAGAATGTCCTGGAGATCGTTACTATTTAAAGGGAGTTTGGCGATCAAACGCTCGACAAACGGGCATATTACAAGCTTCAACTCGTCGCAAAGCGGATCACGGACGTTAACCGTCCCGCGCCATCATACCCAAAATGTCGGATTTTGAGGCTCAGCGCGAAACAGTCGTGCGGTCTCGCTCATTGCCCAACCGAGGAACCACTGTTCATGGGAGTTTTAATGATTCGTGAGCCATGAACTTCGTTTTTTGTAGCAGCGAACATGAGTTCGCTCAAATTTCCGGTTTTGGCCCTCAAGCCCGTTCGAATTAGTCAGAGCGCGCTGACGACACGCTGCTACGGAAAGCGACTGCGTAGCAGCGGACATGAGTCCGCTCTGACTTTTTCGCGGAACAAACGTACGGCCTGGCTGACCACCCAACCCATCAACCAGCCGTTCATGGAGATCTCCATTTCGATTCCTCAAATGCATGGGGCCCACGAACCCCTTTTACCGTGGCAGCGCCGCGTGAGCGCGCTCTGACTGAGCAAGGTCGTGAGTCGTACGGTTGCCGTGGCTCGGCAGCACAACAGCGGACAAATCCCGTCGAAAAAATCCGGGGAGTTCCTAAAGGGGGATGAAACAGGATAAAAACCCCGTTCGCCCCAAGCCATTGCCAAAAGACTTCATCCTGTTAATCCTGTTAATCCTGTTAATCCTGTCTTAAAATCCGGAGAGTTCCTGGTAGTCTAGCAGCGAGCGTGAGCGCGCTCTGACTGAACAAGGTCGTGAGTCGTACGGTTGCCGTGACTCGGCAGCACAACAGCGGACAAAT
Source organism: Limisphaerales bacterium (assembly GCA_050737335.1). Taxonomy (GTDB): domain Bacteria; phylum Verrucomicrobiota; class Verrucomicrobiia; order Limisphaerales; family UBA11358; genus UBA11358. The sequence goes on from JBOHXA010000476.1 coordinate 4,123, forward strand.
CCC
>JBOHXA010000477.1:0-2340 GCA_050737335.1 Limisphaerales bacterium
GATCATTCTTGATTTGCGAGGCAATCCCGGAGGCTCGCTCGAAGAGGCCATCCAATTCGTGGGTCTTTTTGTAACCAACGGGCCAGTCGTCCAAATCCGTTCACCGGACAACGATGACACCGAGGACGATAATGGCCGCGCCCCGGACATTTATCACGGCCCGCTCATTGCCCTGGTCAATCGCGCCAGCGCCTCGGCATCGGAGATCGTTGCCGCGGCCCTTCAGGATTATGGCCGGGCGCTGATCGTAGGCGACACGTCCACTTTTGGAAAGGGAACGGTGCAAACCCTCGACCCTTTGCGGCCCTTTGTCTGGGCTTCCACGAACGACCCGGGCATGCTTAAAATCACGATCCGCAAGTTCTATCGGATCAATGGCGCGTCCACGCAGTTAAAAGGCGTCATTCCGGACATTATTTTGCCCGACCCGCTGAGCTACAGCGAGGACTTCGGCGAAAATTCCCTGCCCAATGCGCTGCCCTGGGACACGATTCCCCCAACCAATTACGTCACCCTCAATGACGTCAAACCGTATTTGCCGGCATTGGAACGCGATACAACCGCCGAGGTCGCGACGAACCAGGATTTTGTCTTTGTGAGGCAAGACATCGCTCAACTTCAAAAATTGCAATCCGAAAAAAGCGAAACGCTGAACGAGCGCAAGGCGTGGGATGAAAAGGAAGCGCTTGAAACCGAAAAAAATGCGCGCGACAAGGAAATCGCTTCACGCCGCGTGCCGGACATCACAATGTATCAACTCACCGTGGCAGACGCCGAGGAACCCGGCCTGCCCGAACCGATCAAACTCATGAAGGCGCCCGCCGATTCGGGCGCTGAATATACGGCTGTTTTCCCCACGAATTCCATCAACATAGCGCCTGTGACCAACTCCGTGCCGCCCGATGCGATGCTGGAAGAGACCGAGCGGATTTTGAATAATTATATCCTACTTCAAAAAACCGGCGGGGATACGGTTGCAGCGCATGAATGAAAAAGCGGCGAAGCATAGGGTCCGTCTAACGGATCCGTCTGAGCGGGCACATAACATGACAAGGTGGCGTCGCGTTGGATACGGGCGTCACTTCATTTTGAGGGCTGCCTGGATTGCGCCATCGAGCGCCGCATCGCCAGAGCTTCCTTCCCAAGAGATTTTCCCGGATTTGTCCACAAGGAAAGCCTGAGGAATAGCGGTGACTCCATACCGGTCGAAGGTGGCATCGCCTTCCAATCCAATCGCATAAGCGATCGGTGTGCGCTTGATAAAATTTTCGATGCCGCGCCGATTTTGCGCGGTGAAACTCACGAGCTTGAATCCTTTGTCGCCGTATTTGTCTTGAAGTTCGTTCAGGCGAGGAATGGATTGAATGCATGGTCCGCACCAAGTGGCCCAAAATTCGACAAGAACTACTCGACCGCGCAACGATGCAAGCGTCGGCGGCGTGTCTGAATTTAACCAATTGATGGCCGTAATTTCCGGGGCGATGGCTCCTACTTCAGGCATTGGTTGAGGTTGGCGCGGGGTGACAAGCGAAGGGTCATGGCGGCCATCAGGCACGCTATCGAGAGCCAAGCCGCCGCCCGCGGTGAAAACGTAATCGTGATATTTCGCATAGGGGATGCGGGAAGAAGGCCGCCCATTTCTCTCGTAACCAGCCGAATTGACCGTGATGGCAGGCTTTGGTGAATCGCCATAGTAGCAAAGCCGGATTTTGTCTGAAACGTGCCTGGAAATTTCCTTTAGCGGAATCAGGAAGAGATCAACGCGGAATGTTTTGCCGTCGAGTGGTTGAATATAACGAATCGCACCCCGACCCGTGGTGTCGCTTTTGATAAACGTAGTCGTGCCTCGATTGATCCAGATTATGTAATAGAGGCCGGACATTCCCGGCCAGGGATTGAGGAGGTAAGTGCGATCCACACCAGGCGTTAGCTTCCCGGCGGCATCCACGTCCAGCATCAACTCCGAGTTGTCACCTATCGTTCGTCCGTCCTCTGTTTTGCCCAACGCCGAGTCGTTATCTTTCCAAAGCACAGCCTGGACGTAGAGGTATTGGTCGTTGTTCCAAACCGAAAGGCGCAAGTCGGCAGTGTCGCAAAATACCCTGGCGTTCTGTTGTGGAAAACCAAAGACGCCTTTCTCGCGCACGTCGGCTTCCGAGATTTTAAGATAAAGGGGCAAAGAGCCGCTGGATGTTGTGCTTTGGCCAAGAACCGGCGACCGGGCAAATAAAAGCAAAACAAGCGCCCCACTGACAGCGTTCGATATCTGTTTCATAAAATCATTGCTGATGACGCGTACAGACAACTCCGCTGGACGGAAAGCCTCAGACAGGCCAGGTC
>JBOHXA010000478.1:0-3915 GCA_050737335.1 Limisphaerales bacterium
TCTTACCCCTCTCCTTTATTTCCGCCAATCCTTAAGAACAGTGTGTAAATGCGCCCGGAGCCGGTCGAAGCCTTTTTACAAGATTGCCAAGGGCACGTTCAGGTCATTAAAATGTCCGAAAAATGCCTACGGTTGCCGAACAACTCCGCGCGGCGCGCGAAGCTAAAAAACTCACGATTGAACAGGTCGCCGAATCCACGAAAATTCGCACCGACCACATCCGCGCGCTCGAGGAGGGAAATTATAATATTTTCTCCGCGCCCATTTATATCAAAGGTTCGGTCAAAAATTATGCCACGCTGCTCAAGCTGGACGTGTCGAAAATCGCGTCTGACCTGGATCGCGAATTGAAAGGCACGCCTAATTTCAGCGAACCGCCCCCGCTGATGGAACAGAACAGAACGTCGGTTGATCGCCTGATGTTCCTGCTTTCCAAACTGAATTGGAAAGTCGGCGGCATGGCGGCGCTGATTGCCGGAATTGTGGCGGTTTTCGTCCTGGCGCACTTTGCGTTTCGCCATATGCGGCGCCACGGCAAAATTCCCCATTTGCCGCCTGCCATGTATCAATCGTCCGATTCGAACGAGACGCTGCCGCTAAAGCATTGATGCAGCGGGACAGGCATCTTGCCTGTCAAAAGGAGCGCACCCTTCCAAAGGAACTGGACAGGCTGGAAGCCCGTGCCACTACGCATCCACCAACCGGTACCAATTGTCCCTTTGCCGCGGTTCATAGCCAAGGTCGGAAATCAGACGTTTCATGTCTTTGACGCCCATGCGGAATGTCGTGCCAGCCTGGGATACGACGTTTTCCTCGATCATAATACTGCCGAGGTCATTTGCGCCGTATTTGAGCGCGATTTGCCCGATTTCCAGGCCTTGCGTGACCCACGAACTTTGTATGTTCGTAAAATTGTCCAAATAGATGCGCGAGAGGGCCTGGGTCCGCAGGTATTCATGCGCGCCCACAGTTGGAGCTTTTAGTTTGGTATGCTCAGCCTGGAACGTCCAGCAGATGAATGCCGTAAAATGTCCGCCGCCTTTATAGCCCAACGATTTGTCCTGTTGCGCGCGGAGACGCTCGAGGTGCTCGATACGGTCTTCGATGGCTTCCACATGACCGAACATCATGGTGGCGCTGGAATAAAGACCCAGGCGATGCGCCACGTCCATGACTTCGAGCCAGTCGTCGCTCATGGCTTTGAGCGGTGAAATCCTTTGGCGCACGCGGTCCACCAGGATTTCTCCACCGCCGCCGGGAATGGACCCGAGACCGGCGGCGCGAAAGTCGGAAATGATGCGTTCGAGCGGCTCATTGAAAACCTCGCGGAAATGGACGAACTCGCTGGGGCTGAAACCGTGGATATTAAAATCAGGAAATTTCGTTTTGACGTGCGAGAGAAGGTCCAGATACCACTGTTTCGTCAGCTTCGGATGGTGGCCGCCCTGCATGAGCATCTGCGTGCCGCCCAGGGCGATTGTCTCTTCGATCTTCCTGTCCATCTCGTCAAACGTGATTACGTAGGCGTCGCCGTCCTTTTCAACCCGATAAAAAGCGCAGAATTTGCAATAGACATTGCAGACGTTCGTGTAATTGACGTTGCGGTCCACGATGTAGGTGATGATGTCGTTGCCGCGGCCATTGAAGTCGGCGGCTTTGGCGAGCTGGCGCCGTCGCTCGGCGAGGGCGCCCAATTCTTCGAGAGGCAGCCGATACAGCCGGAGAGCCTCGGCCTGAGAAATGCGCTTTCCCTCCCAGACGCGTTGCAGCAACTCATCCAACGAAGCGTCGTAAATCACGGTGTTAAGCTTATCCTTTGTGACTTGAATTACAAGCTCGAGCAATCGGTGGAACAGGGCGCCAGCCTCTTTAGCGGGGAGCTTGCCCGCCTAGTCCGGCGCGCTGGCCGTCCGCAGTAACCTGGAAAGCGTTTGGAGTTTTCGACCAAACGCCATGCGGGCTGTCCCTCCCATGCGGGCATCCCCGTTACAGAGCCAATATCCGGCGGCACGCGGCTTCCAATTTTTTAAAGGTCCCCTTCGACCGGGCCTCAATGTAACAGCGAATGAGCGGTTCGGTCCCGCTCGCCCGAAACGCGACCCATTCGCGATCCGGCAACAGAAATTTAAAGCCGTCCGTCGTGATAAACTTTTCCACCTTAAACCCGCCGATGTCCCGCAACCCGCCGCCCAGCTTCGACAGCAACGCTTCTTTTTTCTCCGGCGCGAACCCAATATTGATCCGGCCGGTATAAAAGTTGCCGATTTTCTTTGAAAGGTCCCGCAGTATTTGGCCCAGCGATTTTTTTTCCGTCGCCACCAATTCGGCCATGAGCAGACACGCCAAGATGCCGTCCTTCTCCGGAACATGACCCTTGACACTAAGCCCGCCGGATTCTTCGCCGCCAACAATAATCGGCTCGCTTTCCATGAGCGCCCCAATGTATTTGAAACCGACCGGCGTCTCGTGGACCTTCACGCCCAGCCATTCGGCAATGGCGTCCACCTGATGGCTCGTGGGCACCGTGCGCACCACGGCACCGGTCCACCCGCGATTGCGCTTCAAATGATACAGTGCCAGGGCCAGAACCTGGTTGGGCGTCAGCCAGGTTCCCTCCTTGTCCACAATGCCAAAACGGTCGGCATCACCGTCCAACCCCAACCCAATTTGGGCGCCTCCGCCGCGGACAAACCTGCTTACATCGCGCATGTTTTCGGCATTGGGTTCGGGATGACGACCGCCAAAAAGAGGGTTCATTTCGTTGTGAAACAATGTCGTCTTCACGCCGGCGCTTTCGAGCAGCTTATCCAGATAACCATGCCCGGTGCCATAGCTGAAATCCACGGCTGCTTTGAGCCGGGCCTTTTCGAGCACTGGAAAGGCGACCAATTCATGAAGCTGCTTAAAATAAGCGGGCTGCGGATTGAATGTCTTGCACCCATAGGTCCCGATGACGGCGCCCTTGAATGAAAAATTTTCTGACTTTAACCTGGCGATATTTGCCTCAATTTGGCTGGTGACTTCCGGAGCGGCCGGCGCCCCGTTGCCGGTGGAAAACTTCAACCCTTGATATTCAGGCGGGTTATGACTGGCCGTAAAATTGATTCCGCCCCCGGCTCGCCGATGTCGAATGGCATAAGCAATGACCGGTGTGGGCGTGTCCCGGTCGCAAAGCAGCGGCTCCAGGCCGTTCGCTGCCAAAACTTCCGCGGCGGATAGCGCAAATTCCTTGCCTAAAAAACGGGTGTCATAGCCAAGAATAACAGTCTTGCTTTGAAGATTCGCGTCGTGGAGGTACTCCGCGATCCCCTGCGTCGCCAACCGGACGTTGTCAAATGTAAAATCGCGAGCGATTATGTCGCGCCAACCGGAAGTGCCAAATTTGATCATGCGTTTCGAAATTGTGGATGAAAACCAGATTGGCGCTTTAAACTTAAAATCTCCTTTTAGAAACCATAGCGCATCCGGCCCCGTGTGACAAACCTTCCGCATCGCCAATCCGCCGCCTTCGCTGTCGTGTCGGAGCGGGGCGGCGTTTTATCAACTTCTCCAATCAAACGCTTTTTTCTGAAGCGCGTAAAGATAACCGGCAAACAGTATCACTATGAACGAAATCATTGAACCTAAGATCAGGTTGCGCGTCGCATGGTCGGCAAGCATTTGCCGATATACAACCGCCCACGGATAAAGAAAGACCACCTCAATATCGAACAGGATGAACAACATGGCGACAAGGTAGAACTTCACCGAAAACCGCGCCGCGCCCTCGCCAATTGGGTCCTTGCCGCACTCGTAGGCGATATCCTTGGCCCGCGTATGTTTGCTCTTATAACCTACCAAAACCGACAAAACCAGCACACCGGCGGCAAAGCCAATGGCCGCCACCAGAAGGATAAGCACCGGGATATATTGCAC
>JBOHXA010000479.1:0-1366 GCA_050737335.1 Limisphaerales bacterium
GCCTAGGATCGCGGCGGACCTGGAGCGCGAATTGAAAGGCACGACCAATTTCAGCGAGCCGCCTCCGCTGGTGGAACAAACCAAAACGCCCGTTGATCGCGTCATGTTTCTCCTTTCAAAGTTGAACTGGAAGGTGGGAGGGACGGCGGCATTGGTGGCTGGCATTGTGGCCATTTTCATTTTTGCGCACTTCGCCTTTCAACGCGTGCATCGCCACAGCAAAGCCCCGAAATTGCCTCCGGCGATGTATCAATCCTCTAACTCGGGAGAGACGCTGCCCTTGAAGCGTTAATAGAGCGGCCGCCTCGGACGCGGCCAGAATCATCCGGTCAGCCGATACCAATTGTCGCGCTGCCGCGGTTCGTAGCCTAGATCCGAAATGAGGCGTTTCATATCCTCGACGCCCATGCGAAAGGTTGTGCCTGCCTGGGAAACCACATTTTCCTCAATCATGATGCTCCCCAGGTCATTGGCTCCATATTTAAGCGCGATTTGGCCAATCTCCGGTCCCTGCGTCACCCAGGAGCTTTGGACGTTGGTAAAGTTGTCCAGATAAATGCGCGACAGGGCTTGCGTGCGCAGATATTCATGCGCGCCCACCGTGGGCGCCTTTAATTTCGTGTGCTCGGCCTGGAACGTCCAGCAGATGAACGCCGTAAAGTGACCGCCGCTTTTGTAGGACAATGATTTGTCCTGCTGCGCGCGCAGACGTTCGAGATGCTCGACGCGGTCCTCAATCGTTTCCACGTGGCCAAACATCATGGTGGCGCTGGAACACAAGCCGAGCCGATGCGCCACGTCCATGACTTCGAGCCAATCATCGCTCATGGCCTTCAGCGGAGAAATTCTCCGGCGCACGCGGTCCACCAGGATTTCACCGCCGCCTCCAGGAATGGACCCCAGACCCGCCGCCCGAAAATCCGAAATGATCATTTCCAGCGGTTCATTGAAAACCTCCCGGAAATGCACGAACTCACTGGGGCTGAAGCCGTGGATATTGAAATTGGGGAACTTGCCTTTGACGTGCGCGAGCAGGTCAAGATACCACTGCTTGTTCAGTTTGGGATGATGTCCGCCCTGCATGAGCATTTGCGTGCCGCCCAGGGCGATGGTCTCCTCGATTTTTTTGTCCAACTCCTCCAGCGTCATGACGTAGGCATCGTCGTCTTTTTCGACCCGGTAAAAGGCGCAGAACTTGCAATAGACGTTGCACACGTTGGTGTAATTGACGTTTCGGTCCACGATATAGGTAACGATGTCGTTGCCCCGCCCGTTGAAATCAGACGCCTTTGCGAGGTGGCGGCGCCGTTCGGCCAGGGCGCCCAATTCCTCCAGCGGCAGCGCATAAAGCCGCATGGCATCAGCC
>JBOHXA010000480.1:0-2567 GCA_050737335.1 Limisphaerales bacterium
GCCCAGGCCGCGCAGGCCGGTGCCCGCGTCCAAAATGATGATTTCGCCGCCGCTGCGCACTTCCACGCATGAAGTATTGCCGCCATAGCGTACGGTGCCCGGTCCCGGCGTGGGAATCGAGCCGCGCGCGCCCCAAAACCTCAACGTGGTTGCGACTTTAATGGATCTACTGTGCCGTAGATCGCAAAAAAGGAAAGGAAAAGTTCCGCATGTATGCAATCATCGCATCGCGCATGGCGCGCGTCGAAGGAATGGGGATGTCCCGGCCTGGCGGCTTCAAATCCTCCACATCGTCCCGAACGACGTGAAGGGCGGGGAACATTCCGACGCGTCAAAATGGTTCGCGGAAGCAACGTCATCTGCTAATTTTAAAACCGCATGGCGTTTGAATTGACATTTCTGGGCAGCGGCACTTCTCAGGGCGTGCCCGTCATCGGCAAAGAATATCCCGCGGAATTTCTGGCAAACCCCAAAAATTGGCGGACGCGTCCGGCCATTTACGTTGCCACGGGAGAAATTAAATTAGCGGTGGACACGACGCCGGAGTTTCGCATCCAATGTCTGCGCGAAAAAATTTTGTGGCTCGATGCCGTGATTCTCACCCATGCGCATGCCGATCATATCATGGGCCTGGACGATTGCCGGCGCTTCTGCGATTTGCGAAAAGGCCCGCTGCCGGTGTATGCCAGCGCCGAAACGATGGAAAATGTGAAACGCGTATTCATCTACGCTTTCGACGGGCGTCCGATTCCTCCGGGTTATTTTCATCCTCAACCGCGGATTGTTGACGGCCCGTTTGCGCTCGGCGATTTGGAGATTATTCCGCTGCCGCTGCCGCATGGTTCGATCCTCACCAACGGTTATTTGTTTGTCCAGGAGGGTAAAAAGCGGCTGGCGTATTTGAGTGATTGCAAGGAAGTGCCCACCGAGGCGCTTGAGAGAGTCCGGGGCGTCGAAATCGCCGTGCTCGACGCGTTGCGCCCGAAACCGCATCCGACGCACATGAACCTGGACGAAGCGCTAACGACCGCCCGGCGCATCGGCGCGGCGAAAACTTATTTTACCCACCTGACCCACGACTACGACCACGACAAAGCCCAGGCCGAACTGCCGCCGGGCGTTTGGTTCGCATGGGACGGGCTTAAGGTGGCCAGTGAGGATTGAGCGGCGGTTGAATATGGCGTCGTTGGGCCCTCCCTATGGCAGAAAAAGCGGGATGCTGTACATTCTGGAAAGTATGGAGGATTTTTGTATTGCGCCGAAAACGAGCCGCACAATTGCCTTTACTCTTATTGAGTTGCTGATTGTCATTGCGATTCTTGGGATTCTGGCGGCGATTCTGCTGCCGGTTTTGAGCGAGGCGCGGGAAAGAGCCGTCGGGGTTTACTGCATCAACAACTACAAGGAACTGGGCGTGGGAATCGAGATCTATCTTGATGAAAACCATGATATGTTTCCCGCCAACGGCGCTGAACCGAAAGGTTTTCATGTTGAAGACTGGATTTACTGGAGGCCCGCGGGATACGTTGATCCGGTCACTGGAAGCCGTTGTCTTCCACTGGCGCAAAGTCCAATCGCCATCGCGTGCGCTACCAGCGACGCCACGAATTTGTTCCACTGCCCGGGCGATTTAAGCGATGAATTGCGGGACGCCGCCGCCCTGGCTAATAATGGGCCGGCGTTTCCTTACAGTTACACCATGGCATGCACGACCGCGGGACGCGGCGAAGCATCCGTTTGGACCGGTGCGACGGGTCGGTTTGTGCCGTTCAAACTGACGCAGGTGAAGCGGCCATCGGATAAAATCATGATGGTTGAAGAACCGGATTGCGATGCCGAACGACCGCCGGGAAACCCGACAACGCGCACGGATTTGGAAGATGGCAGTTGGTTGCCAAAATATGACAGCACCGGCAAAGAGGTCGCTTTACGGCATAGCAAAGAGGATGGCAATATAGGTTTTGCCGACGGACATGCGCAGGCGGTTCCATGGCAATGGACGACAAATATTTTATACAATAACGCCACGAACTAGTCCAAATCACGGTTGAAACTGCGCGCGATAGATATTTTCGAAATGGACTAACTCCTTATCGGGAACCTTCATCCGGTCGCCGGACCAGCCGTAGCCGATGAAACCGGCAAAGCCGACTTCATTCGAGGCGGCGCTACGGACGGCAATCGCCCTATCCCAATCGCCGGCCGAAACGCCCTGTCGTCCCCAGGTTTTATCAGGGGCGTCTTCCGTATTGGCAAAGTCTTCCACCAAAAAAAGACGATCGGCAGGCACGCCCAGGCGCATATATTTTCCTTTTGACTCGCGGTATTGCGCTTCGCACCAATTGGTGGAAAAGCCGTGGTCTTCGACAGCTTTGCCACTCAAGTAACACTCGATTCCAATGCAGGCGCCGTCTGCAACTGCCCGCCACTCCGCCGGATGCGCGCCGGGCCGCTTGAAAGGCGCGCAGAGTACGACCGAGAAGTGGTTCCTGTTCTTGAGGATGGAAACGACGTCCGCGACCCATTTGCGATAAGCGGCGTCAACGGGCCATCTGCCGGCGGAAATC
>JBOHXA010000481.1:0-4437 GCA_050737335.1 Limisphaerales bacterium
GCACCATACGGACCATGCGCCATTGGATGGCTTCCGCCAGCGGTGCCAGAGCCGGCCATTGGCATCCAGCCGGAACACTTCCAACTGTCCGTCCGCATCCCGGCCCAGAATGGGCCTCGCGGAAAGAAAGTCGTCGGAAGCGTGCGCGAAAAAGGCGACAGAGAGGACAACCACCAGCAACAGGAATTGCCCCATCCCTTGCCAAAACCGTGCCGGAAAAGAGCGAACGAAGATCATGCGCCAGACCAAATATTCAAAACAAATTCTCACCCTCCGGCGGCGCGACTTGGAGTGAGGGCTGCCGCTCAGGAGGATCAATTACATTCTCTACAATCCCGGCAAAAACGCCACACAAATGTGCGATTTTTAATTCACCTGCGATGGCGGAACCGCTCTGGCGCGCGAAGTCACAGGTTTTTCACGAACAGTTTGCCTGGCAATTGTTTCACCAGCCGTTTCATTTCCAGGCTCAATAGAGCGACGCTTACGGCGGACGTGGGCAGGCCGCTTTTGCGGATGACTTCGTCAATTGCCCGCTCCTCGCCATCCAAGGCGTCCAGAACCTTTTGTTCGTTGACCGGAAGTTCGAGAGCGGGCAGGACTCCGGTTTGGCCGGGCGAGGGCGGTTGATTGGAGGGCGGAAAGAGGTATTCAAATTCACTCAGAATGTCCTCGGCGGCTTCGCACAATTTTGCGCCTTTCTTGATCAGGTCATGGCAGCCCTTGCTGCGGGGAGAATCAATGCGCCCGGGCACCGCGAACACCTGCCGTCCGTAGTCGGTGGCGAAATTCGAGGTGATGAGCGCGCCGCTGTGCAAGTCCGCCTCGACCACCACCGTCCCCAACGTCATGCCAGCCACAATGCGGTTTCTAATCGGAAAACTTTGCTTGTCAGCCGGACGATTGAACGGAAATTGAGTGATCACGGCGCCGTTTTGGGCGATCCGCTGAAACAATTCGGCGTTTTCGGGCGGAGCGACCAGATTAATGCCCGTCCCGAGCACGGTGATGGTTCGCCCTTTGGCCGCCATCGCCCCCTGATGGGCCGCGGTATCAATGCCGCGCGCGCCCCCGCTGACGACCGTCACGCCCACGTAAGCCAATTGATAAGCAAGCTTGCGGGCGACTTCGATGCCATAGTGCGTCGTCTGACGCGAGCCAACCATGGCCACGGCGCCCTTGTCTTTGGCCGTCAGTTCGCCTTTGACATAAAGCACCAGCGGCGGATCATAAATTTCCCGAAGCAGGGCCGGGTATTGTTCGTCACTTTGAATTAAAACATGGCAGCCGAAATCCGAGATGCGTTTCAATTCGCCGGCAAGGTCAACGGTTTTTTCCCAATTGGCGATGGCCTGCGCGGTGTCATCGCCAATGTTATGGACGCGCAGCAATTGAGACGCTGAAGCGGCAAGGATGGCCGGAGCATCGCCAAAATGATCCAGCAATAACCGCGCCCGGACCGGTCCGACGTGCTCAATCATGTTCAGCGCGACAAGCGCTTCACGGGAATCCATGCCAAATTAAAGAATTTCAGGCGCCGTATGGCAAGCGATTTGAAAGCCGCTCACGCGGCCGACGCGGCTTTGCGCGCGGCGGTCATGAAATCGAGGTATTGAATCAGTTGCTCTTTCATTTCGTTGCGGGGAACAATGGCGTCTATGAGACCGTGTTGCAGAAGAAATTCGGCCGTTTGAAAACCAGGAGGCAGCTCCGCATTGGTGGTGTCTTTAATGACGCGAGGGCCGGCAAAACCGACGAGCGCGCCCGGTTCAGCCAGGATCAAATCGCCGAGGCTGGCGTAACTGGCCATCACGCCGCCATAGTCTGACTGGGTGAGGATGCTGATGTAGGGAAGCCGGTTTTGGGCGTGATAGGCGAGCGCGGCGGAGGTTTTGACCATTTGCATGAGGCTGAAGGCGCCTTCCTGCATGCGGGCGCCGCCGCTGGCGGAAACGATGATGACCGGCAGGCCCTTTTCCGTGGAACGCTCGATCAGCCGCGTTAGCTTTTCCCCAACAACCGATCCCATGGAGCCCGCCATGAAAGCAAATTCCATGATCCCCAGGCCCACCCGATGCGGACCGATTTTGCACGTGCCCGTGACGACGGCGTCTTTAAGCTGCGTCGCCTTGCGGTCGCGCTCCAGTTTGCCTTCGTAAGAGGCAAATTTCAAAATGTCCACGGCGGACATTTCAGCGTCCATTTCCTCAAACGTGCAGGTTTCCACCAGCGAATGGATGCGTTCGCGGGCGCTGATGGGAAAATGGTGGGCGCACTTGGGACAGACCTTGAGTTTTTCGTCCAACTCCTTGTCGAAAATCATCGTGCTGCACTTGGGACATTTTGTCCAAAGCCCCTCGGGAATATCGCGTTTTTTGGATTTGGATTTGGTTGAACCGAGTTTGGGTTTGGGCAGCGGAGGAACTTTCAGCGAGGGGGGCGTCAGCGCCGGCTCGACGATTTCAGCGCCGCCAATTTTTTTCACGAAAACAGTCGTTCCCATACTCATTCGGATCCATCAGCAGCATATCACAATCCGCGGGCCACTGTCCAGACACAAACGTCGCCGGCGCCCGCGGACTGCAGCGCCCGCGCGCATTCGTTGGTGGTTGCGCCGGTCGTAAAGACGTCGTCCACCAGGACAATGCGTTCGCCGTTGAGTTTGACACCGTCGCGAACGGCGAAGGCGCCCCGCATATTCATCGCCCGCTGGTCTCGTGTGAGATGCGTTTGCGTTTCCGTGGATTTGATGCGCGCCAGTATCTTCTCATTGATTGGGATGCCGGTCGCCTGGCCCAGCCGGAAAGCGAGCCGCGCGGCCTGGTTGAATTCACGCTCCCGCTTTTTCAATCGGTGCAATGGAACGGGGACGATAAAGCTTTGGCCCTGTCCCCGCAAAATCGGGGCCGCTTCGGCGATAAGCAGTCCGGCCAGAAAATTTTCGAACCACAGCGCGCGCTTATATTTGAACTGATGAATCGCCTCCAGAACAACGGTCCTGGCCACCGCCGCCGAGCGCGCGGAACTGAAATGCAATTTCATTTCCATGCAGTTGGAGCATTCAAACGCCGTGGTTAAATCGCCCTGGAACGGCAGCCCACAGCGCCCGCAAAACGGCGGGCGGATCCATCGCACGTCCATGCGGCATTCCGCTCCCACAAAACCCTGCTTCGCGGTGGCCGGCTCGGACTTGCACAGGGCGCAGACTTCAGGATAAAAAAAACCAAGCGCGGTGTTTACCACCGTTCGGGCGAACGCTCTGGCGGCCATTGCGCCGGAAGTTTGGACGTCCCTGGATGCAAATGGAAAGCCAAATGTTTCGCCGTCTTCCGCCCCACTGCGCCCCACTGTCACGGATTTTTCCATCCGAAAACGTGATGGCTGGGGGCAATTCGGGTTCGCTGTCCATCCTATGTTTTGCAGTGGTTTAAAAACTCCGAGATTTCTTGCTTTGTTTGCCTGGCCTGTCTCAGGACTTGTTCGACGAAAACGTCATCAAGCTGATTCTTGCGTGGGATGTGGATTACGTGTGTGCCTCCTGCGAGCCTCCACCTTTCCTAATAATGGAGCTGTTCTTTAAACTCGTAACCAATCTCGCGTAATTTACTAACAAGGTGCCGTTTGGAAATCATGCGTCCGGGTTCCTCCTCTTTTCACCTCAAATGGCATATCAAAACGGATGTTCCTTTGAGCGCGCGGCACATGGCGGACGGTCGTCCAACCCATATCACGCAAAAATTTTGGGAGGTCTCCAGTCGAAAGCAATTCCCGGAACGTGCTGTCCAAAGCCTCATTCATGGTCTCCAAAAGTTCCCTATAACTGGCCGCCTGCACTGTCTGGCGAAGCGCCTCGCAAACGCCAATAAAGTTCCCGCGCTTCGTCTGGCAAAATTTCCAGACGAGATTTCCTTGAATTTGAACGACTATCATATCAGATGTTTTAGCAAATATTGCGCCCAAATGCGACGCGCTTTTAGATTTAGACAAAACAGCCCCTGTTGCGTTGCAAATCGCGTGAAAAATAATTGAAACCTTGAAGAATGTGGTCATTGTCACAGCACTAAACATCCAGGTCAAGCACAAAAATGGAGACGGTTCATTCCCATATTTAGACAACATTAGCGATTCTATTACCAGTGTATAGTGGAGTTAAAATCTTTTAAAATAACCTTAGTTATTTGCCGCGGAAACCGGTTCGAAGGTGATGATGGATTCGCCGCGAAATGGCCTGGACCGGAACCGGCACCGGTACGCCACCGAAAGGGCCTGACAAAAGGGCAAATGTGCGGTCCGCACGCCAAACAATTGAAACGGCTTTTTGGCTTTGGCCCAATTCCAACAATCGGCCTGCCAGCCCTTGGTTCTGGTTGTTGTTGAATTAATGACGTCACACATAATCAATGTTCTGTTCTTTTGATTTGATGCGCCGCCGGGAGC
>JBOHXA010000482.1:0-1240 GCA_050737335.1 Limisphaerales bacterium
GTCCCGGCCTGAACGCCATCAACATAACAGGCGATCGTCCATTGCGGGTCAGTTGTGTCCAGGATCAGCTTTAAGGTATGCGTTCCCGTGCCGCTCTGGAAAAAGCCGTTCTGATTGAAAATTCCCAGCGTGGCGTGCGGCCCGCCAAAAAACTGCACGTTTCGGCTCGATTCGTTCAGAATCGCAAAATCATAGCCATTGACCCCGCTGTCGGCGAACCGCGCGTTGCCGATGCCGGGCATTGCATAATTTTGGGCGAAACCCGCGCCGACCCAATTTCCCGGGTTCCCGGCCAGGGTCACCGAGGCGGTTAACGTGTAAAGGTGGCCGGATTGAGGCTCAAAAGGCAGCAGGATGCTGTCGCCTTGCGGGGTGCCGACGTTGCCGTTTGCGTAAAAGGCATTGGTGTCCGTGGGCGTTCCGGAATCAATCCAAACGGCGCCGGGGCTGCCGCCGAAAACTCCGAGAACGTAATCGGGCGGGGTATTGGAAATGTTCACGGCGGCGCCGTCAAACCCATTGGAATAAATGAGCGTCGCGTTTGCCATTGAATTGGAATAATTGATTTGGGCCGCAGCGCCCCAACATTGAAAAGCCAGTAGTATCGCCAAAACATGCGACATTTTGGGATTGATTGACATGGGTTTCGATAAGGGCGACATTTTTAGACTTAGTGGAAATGGGTGACGTTTCAGGCCGGCGGCGACTTTACGGCGCAATATAAAGAGGATGCGGCCGGTCCGGTATCGCCTTTTTGGGCGAGTGGGGCGCATCTCGTTTTTTGTGGCGTATTGGCAGACAATCCCTTCTCTGTTTACGCGGCGTTTGCCTGTTTTGGTTGTTTTCTATTTCGTCCGTTAGAGGGGGCCTCGCTGCAGACTCCTGATACGCTGTTCGATCCTCGACGCGCCCGCTGGAACTTCTTTGCAAATCCATCCCGGTAGGGCGGCGCTGCCGCGCCGCCCAAACATCATCGCACAGTATAAACATTTGCAAAAATCAGCCCCAGTTTTAGCCGCTTCGTTTCCCCGTTTCCTCCCTATACACAAAAAAAGTGTACCAAACCGCTCTCCAGAGGCGCCAGGGGCGCCTCTGTAAAGCTGCAACCAGCTTGAGAACTTTTTGGCTCAACGACTCTCGCTTTATCCAGACATTTAAGCCGGTGCCATTAACATGGCAGGCATCGGTGGATCAGGCGCTGGTTATTTCCGCTTTCCGCCGGTTTAACTCCGCCAAACCC
>JBOHXA010000483.1:0-11250 GCA_050737335.1 Limisphaerales bacterium
TGACACCGCTCAACTGGAAAAAGGCCCGCCAGAAATCCCTCCTACAGGCCGCTTGATCTCAATCGGCTCCAATGTCCCAAAGCATCTTCCACGCCCTCAATAGGAGGCGGCTAAATCACCGCTTACGCTTTGGAATCTGGTCGTTTCGTTCACTATGTATTTCATCCCCGCAGCTTACATTGAAATCAGAAATAACACGACTCTGAAACTAGATGGCTACTGGCGAATGCAGATGAGTTGTATATGGTTCGGCATTTCCAGAGAAAGTAATCTGATACCGCATCTGATACCATTTTGAGTTTTTAGAGTGAATTAGAGCTAATTAAAGCAAAAACTGGAGCGAAGGATTTTAGCGGAAAAGCCCGGTAATCGCCTTTAAAATCGATGAGAATCTACGATGCGAAACAAAAGCTAAAA
The DNA here is from genome assembly GCA_050737335.1 of Limisphaerales bacterium. Classification (GTDB taxonomy): domain Bacteria; phylum Verrucomicrobiota; class Verrucomicrobiia; order Limisphaerales; family UBA11358; genus UBA11358. Next base: position 418 of record JBOHXA010000483.1, read on the forward strand.
ACCTAAAAAAAGCGTGATTTTGAATTAGGAAACCGCTGCTCTATCGATTTGAGCCACGGGAGCAAAATGCTGCGATACGATACAGAATTTACGAGATTTGCCAATACTGCACCGGTGAAATCGAAATGACAGGCACCAACTGAAACGACCCCGGCATCCGCCTTTACGGCGGACACCGGACGCATCACGACGTGGCCGTGCCATGGCAGATGCGAAACCCGCAGGCCAATGCTCCGTTGTACCGTCTCTCGTTACAACGAACTGGATTCCAGGACGGTTACCGGCCCGATCAAGCCGGATGGCAATAGCGGTGAAGCCGCCGTAAACTTATGGACGTTCGTCCGGGTGAAGCGCTTGTCTTTCGGCAGTGATTCGTCGCCTTTCAACCGATTGGGCCAAAGATTCACGATGGTTACTTCGAGATCGTTCCGCCCTGCCCTTGCTGCTTTCGTAATGTCCACTCGTGAGGGCTTGTTCCAAATCACGCCCGGGTTCCGGCCATTCAGCCGAACGACAGCCACTTCATGCACCTCGCCTAAATCAAGAATCAGGCGCTCACCATTCGACGGCAACGATTTCAAATTGAATTTCTTATGATAAATTGCCGCTCCGGAATAATATTTTATTCCCTCTTCCGGGCGGTTCGTCCAGTCCTCCAACTCATCAAATGTCACTTTCACCGGGCCGCCCCATTTCGGATCAAAATTCACTGTCCAGGGGCCAGCCAGCGTTAATATTGGACGCAACGATGGATAATTCGACGTCGTTGTCCCCACAGCATCTGTCGGGATGGGCTTCCGAAACACGATAAAGACAGATCCACAGGGGCCAAATTCCAGTGGCACAATTGTACGCCCATTTTCCTGCCGAAACGCCATCGCATCGTGAATTTCACCAGTCACCGGGTCCCACAACTCGGGTCGCCTGCCTGAAACCCGGAATGCGCACTCGACGTCTTCGGGATGTTCCCATCGGCTGGCGACATAGTAAATATCCACGCCATCCCCTGCCCTGTGAATCCAATCAATTGTCCCATCGGCGCTGAGTCCGGTTTCCTCAAAATCCGGTGGAACGCCCTGTTCTTGCAAGACCTCTCGCGCGCTTTTGCCCCAAACAATCCGGCCATCGCCTACGCGTTTTTCCGTGTTTTTCGCGCCGTCCAAGCCGCCCCACAATTTCGCCACAAGCGCATTAAATTGTTCCTGCTCATCAGGAGACAAAATCATTCCGGCGATTTCCGCCGGCGCCGGACCCACGACGGTTGCCCCGGCTTCGACCAAAGCTGCGATTTTTTCAAGGTCATTGAGCGGCATCGGCTGCCCATCCGGCAGCACCAGGACTCGATAGCTCATGCCATCCGCCAAAACAATTTGCCCATCCAAAACGCTCATGCGTGTCAGCAGCACTTCGGAATTGCAATTGTCATGGTCATAGCCCTCGCCGAGCATTGGCTGCATCGTCTTTCTTTGTTCACCGTGCCCGATATTGTCGCCGTGATAAAAAAGCGCGTCGGCCACAAATTTCCCCTGCTGCAACATAAAGGAGCAGCGGGCAAGATAAGCGTTGAACGCCGGCGATTCATCCCACCAGGTAATGCCCGGCTCATAGTGCGTCCCCGCCACATATACATAGCCGGGTTTGGCGGTCAACGAGGGTGATTGACTGAAGTTATGAACACAAACCTTGTTCAATCCATCGCAAAATGCCTGGTCCGCAACGGGTTTCATTGTAAACGGAGTTTGCTCCCATTCCGGACCCAACGATGTGAATGATTCACACATGGTGATGTTGTTTCCATAAATATGATTGGCATTTGCGGCATTGCGCAGGAGAAAGCGACTATCCATCGTCGGCCGGTGCGCGCTAGGCATCCAAAATTCCGCCATCGCCATGTCCACGCGGCTGGACGTTTTGAGCAAATCAGCCTGGTCAAAATTGGGACCGGCGGCCTCGGAATAGAAGATCAGACCATTGTCATTGGCGATTTTCCTAAGATGCGCATAGTGGTTTTCCGCGATCAGATCGCTAATGGTCAGGGCGTAATCGCGCCGGACGCGCTTCCTCATGTCCGCGTCACCCATTTCTTCACCTGCAATAATGGGAAGATAAGGAATCAGATCATAACCGCGTCGTTTTCGAAATTCTTCCGGAAAAAGCCGTGTCCACGTTATTTTGCCCGCTTCCCAACTGTCATCTTCTATTCCTTTGACAGCTTTTCGTTCGTCAGGCGTCATTTCCGCCAGCAACGGCGCCATGGTTACGGCCCAGGTTTTGTCCATGGCTTCGGCACTCATGCTGTCGTTGAAATAACCCCAGATGTTGTTGGCCCCGGTCGGGACCTGGACAAACCGAATGACCTTCCACGCGCCAGGGGGCGCCGTCCAGCGCAGATGGCCCATCGCGTCCATCCTGGCCGTTAAAGCAATTACATCATTCATTGAAAAACCCGGTCGGTCGGGTATCGCCAGCACGGCAACGTCATGATGGTAACCACGCCATTTCGGGTGTGGGAAACGGCCACGAGGCGGAGGATTCGGCGGCATGGGCAGCGTGCCGTCAAATGTTTGCGGTCCCTGAACCAGAGTCGTTGTCCAAACCAGTTTTTGTTCTCCAAATTCTTCCGAAATGTCGCCCGACGTATTGGCCAATCCATCACTGACGACAAAATCAATTCCCAGCTTTCCCGCTTCGCCCGCGGCGAAACATACCAACTTTCTCCACCGCGGCGACCAGGTTTGTAGTCGCCCGGTGGGGATCGGCGTGTAATAGGCGCCGCGATAATTGCCGGTTGCCACGGCCCGATAATCCTTGCCGTCGCGGATGACAGTTTTTTGCCACCAATTCACGCCCCGCCCGGTCTGAATGTCATAAAGGATGCAGCCGGCAATGCCTTTGGCCTTCATTTCCTTCAAATCACGAGTCAACGCTGCCGGGGTGGTATTTGCGAGCCACACCCAATAAACCCATGGCCGGGCCTGGCGCGGCGGAAATTCAAACGACCGTTCCAAGTGGCCAGGCGCTTCCGCCCTCGAAGCCGGCAGAGACAAAAACGTTAGCGGGAATAACAAAAGGCCCGCCATCAGATTTTTGAACACGATCCGTCGCATCCTATCAAGGCAAAACCGTCGCCAGGCACATTATAAGGGAAGCGGCCAATGCACCGGCGAAGATTAAATTGAATGCCAGCCCGCAATTTCGTTTCATAATTCCTATTCTCCGACTTGGCCCTTAAACACGCAATGATACCAGTTTGCGCTGATTATCATATCGGCCCGTCACTGGCCGGTTATTCCATTTAATGCTTCGCGGAGGAGCTTCCGCGGCAATTTGAATAGGCGCCGATGTTTGGTCACAATAGACCTCCAACGCATCGCCCGGCGCCCAGCACGCCGTGCGTTTCGAAAGCGATTCCATGATGCTCCGGCCTTTACAGCGCAGATAGCTGCCGTCGCCTAAAAAGAATCGTTGCACCGGCTCATCATTCGAAGCCGTGCGTTGAATGTACAGCAAATAGGCGTCAGTAACCCAATCACCCGCATGAATATTTATCGTGTTCGGGCTGCGGATGGCGCGAAGGTCGAGATACAACTCCTCCGTGGCGCCAGGGGTTTGAATGCGAAGCCCGAGATAATTTTGCTCTTTCAGAACTTCAAATTTTGGCACGGCATGCGGATTCAGGCAAATGGCGGTAATGAATTGCCGCGATTGCATCGGGCCGCCAGGACTGAAAACGAGGTAAGGCACCTGTTTGTCAGGGTCATGATCGGCCAGGCCCATTTCTTCGCGAATCGTAACTGAAGGATAAAGCATTTTGACAATAGCGTCGGCGCGGCCATTTTTAAGGGTGACGCTCCCATCCGCATTCGTTTTATACTTGCCGGCGAAATGCAGCAGCCAATCCATCCCCCCGGCCGTATGCGCGCAGACGTCATCAATGATTAAAATCATGTCGCCGCTCCAGATCCAATGCCGATAGTTCCGCGAGAACCAGCGGGCCATGGGTCCGGTGGCATCGGCGTAAACATATTTCAAGCCGAGCCCGTCAATGAGGCAGTGCATGTGCCCTGGAAATTTGCAGCCGTAAAAGATGTCCCCGGGCGGCTGACCGGACCCATCAAAGAGAATCACATTGTGCGCCGGGCTTTGGCAGTAATAATTGTGATATTCCTTGCGATCATAGACGCACGTCCCCGAATCAATAATCAAGGGCTTGCCGTCTTTGAACAGAACAAATGATCCCGCGTCGGCGTGGGCATGGTTCCACGTGTACCCGGACTTCATGGCCAAAAGCGTGGCGTCATTTTCCCAGGAGGAACGCATCATTGCCCAGCCCATGTCCGGATAGATGCAGGAATTTGGCGGGGCCTCGAGCGCCCGCGGGGCCGGACATTGTTTCAGAAGCGAAACCAGCGGTCCTGAGGGATGGCTATGTACCAGTTCAAGGTACCGGCTCGCTTCCGGCGAACCCAGACCGCAGGCAATCAATAATAACATCGTCTCGGTCGAATCGAGTTCCAGAGAGCTGTCATTGAAATTTACCGCCAGTGACCCCGACGACGTCGGATACAGTGTTTGGAGGAAAAAACGGGCGAGGTGATCCAGCGGCTCCATATGCGCGGCTTTTTGCCCCGGCCAGGTATTCTGCCACGCCAGACGGTAATGAAGATATTCGGTCACGCCGTATTTCGTGTAATTGACACCCTCATACGACGGCCCGGATCGTTCAAAGGTGGCAACCCGGTTTTGCAATACATTGCCACGGTAATTAAACCATTGCTCAAAACCCGCGTCCATCGCCTCAATCCACCCTTGTGCGCGTGGATCCTCGCCGAGCAATGCCAGCGCGCAAAGCCCGGCGCCGGCCACGCACACTCCCCACCAATTATGGCCCATCGAGTCAAAGGAATGGATGCGTTCCCCGGCAAGCACCCAATCGTTGAGAGTGGGCAGCACAGACAAGCGGACCATGGCATCGCATATCGTTTTGCGTTCATTGTCCGATAAGAAATGGTGCAATGCGTCATAGCCGGTCGCGTAACCGAAACTGAATTTGGCCGTGTCCAATTCCGAATGCCACGGCGGCGCTCTCAACGCGAAGCTTTGGGCGGTCCAACGGACATAATTCGCATAATACAACATCGCGTCCCGAAGTTTTTCCGCATAACGTTTGTCGCCAGTGAGCTGAAAAAGCAAACCGAGCGTCAGTCCCATATCCGACATCTGATTGCCCGGTTTGCCGTAGTTTGCCTGCTGGCCTTCACCTTGCATCGCGACAGACTCCGGAATCAGGTCAGCCGCCAACAAATCCCCGGCCCGCCTTTTAAGCGCCGCATTTGTTGCAACATCTGTCCGCAACATTTGGCGCAGCCCTTCCAGAGATGCTGTGTCGTAAAAGAGCCTGGGATGAATTGTGCTTCCGGCGCTGACGGCCCCAGCGTTCGCGCCCTGCCCCGGGACCGCGCCGGCCAGTAACGATATGGGACGGCACACGGCCATGCCGGCCAGACTCATCAATTTGATGAGATCACGCCTGCTGATGTTTTCAATTGGCATCATAGTTTTTCCACAAACCGGACCCACCAGGAATCGCCGCTGTATTCGACCTGGGCGCCCGCAGGCTCCTGGCCGTTAACCTGAATCTTCGAGATCTCTGGCCTCTCTTCAAAAGGACCCAGGCGCATGGCGATCAAAAGGTTTTGTTTCCACGCTCCAGCCGGCTCCGGCGCATCCGCGCTGATTTCCAGTTTCATCCCGCCATCAAAGCGCTTTAGCTTGTACCGCATTAACGCCGTATTTATCCCGCCGGAACTTTCAATCAATAGCGGATAATTCGAGACGCTGATCTCGTTCCAATCATACGGCAGCCGCGGATAAAACTGTATGCGTTGCGGTTTGGTATCATCCACACCGATAACCAGTCGCAGCATTTTAACAATCTCCGCTTCCTGCACACCGTTTCCGAGGTCGCCGATTCGATACCAGTAGCGTCCGGTCGGATCAATGTCGCACGCTTCGGGAGTGATAAACGAGCCAAGCCGCGGGTCGTAGATTTCTTTGGCAGCCCATTGCAGCATGCGCGTGGCATCGCGCATTCGATCCAGCAGCAATGCCGCTTGTGTGACCAACCCTTGTCCGTAACCCATGGCCTGGCCGTAAAACCCGAAAGGTTTATAGGTATCAATCAACCGCTGGTACGCCGCTTCATTGATGGGACGCCACGCTGGATCATCATCACCAGGCGCGAACCCTTCATAATCGGCCAAAAGGTCCAAAGGCCCCAGGACGGTGCTTTTGTTCGGCCAACCGCCGTATTTCAAGGTCCAAACCGGGCCATATTTCGGATCATTAATCGTATATTGTCTGGCAATGGCGTCGCGCATTTTCTCCGCCCGATCCCGCCATTGCGCCGCCGTGTTCGTTTCACCGATCGAATCGGCCATTTCAGCCAGCGCCCGAAGCGCGTTCATGCACGCGTAGTCCGGATAAACCGAATAACCGACCATCGCGGCCGCTTCGCTGGTGGTGAAGAGAACGCCGTTCGTGGCCCGGGAAATCTCCGGATGAGCAAACTGCCACAAAACCCAATCGCCCGCGGCCTTGACATCCGGCCATCGGGCCCGGAGCCACTCGTTTCGGTTTGGCAAGCGCAGCCAAAGCCGATACAGGAACATACTGGTAAGACCATGACCGTCATTTTCATATACGCACCACGGTTGCGGCCTGTTGGCAATGCGCCCCCAATGCGGCGGATAAACGTGGCCGTTAAAGTCGTTCGATGGATTTTCCCAGAGCCGGGCCATCCGGATGCAATAGTCCGCGCAGCGGAGCGCTTCGTTGGTGTAATTCAATTCGGTCAATTCCTGCAGGCTGCGACCCATGTCACGCGACCAGGAATCGTTGTAATAAAGACCGATATTGGTCTGATAAGTGCCAAAACCCGCATAACGGCTCCAGTTGGGCGCGCCCCTGGTGGAAGTATGATACATTCCGTCTTGGGTGATCTTATTCCGCATGTCCTGGACATTGGCGTAAAATGCGTTTTCCAGAATTCTTGCGAAAATATCACCCTGGAAGGAAACGGCGGGCCCGCAATATCCCGGCGGCTCTTGTTCCGCCACGCGTCTTTTTAAATCCTTGTCGCTTTGATAAAATGCCAGATCGAGATTTTCCAGGGCGGCTTGAACTTTTCCTGTTTGCTTCCCGGCTGGACACAATGGCCTTTCCGATACAAATTTAGCGAAATCCGGGGAAAGCGGCCTGCCCGAAAGCTTGATTCCATTTTCTATTTTTTCACCCGCGACGGCCTCGACAGTAATTCCCTCAATCTTCGGCACTCCAATTTTTCCCGCAGAATCCCGCACAATGATGTCTTTAATTTTGGAATCCTTTGGAACGATGACCGCCACATAATTGCCATCTTCAACCGGCGCCGCTGGATAGAGCCGCAGGCTCTTTTGGAGGGCCTTTCTAAAATCCGCGTCCGTAAAATAGGGTTCAGGGTTGGTGTAAAAGATCGCACCCCACCAGAGGCTCTCGCCATAGATTAGCGCAAATGCTTGCGACGTGCCATCCGCGTAATCCAATTGAATTTTTCCCATGTTATCGCCAATAAAATAGCGCCTGGCGTAACCTTCCCGAAGATTCGTCCAACTGTGAGCCATGGCAGAGTCAGTCATGCCAAAAAAAAATATGCGCCTGGCCGCGCCGCCAACCTCAACCCGCGCCGGCCGATTGTGTTTGAGCGGCAGCGGATTCTTAATGAATGGAACGCCGTATCGGTTGACGACCACTGAGCCGGCTGAATTTTTGCCGGATAGCGGTATTGACCAGTAAGCGCCCCGACCGGTGGAGTTTGCGAACGCCGAAACGGAAACCAGGACAAAGCCAGCGATCAATGACAAAATGGATCTAAAGCCCATTAAGCAATCATATCGTTCACGTTCCCCATTCACATCGTTTGACATTGTCCTGATATTTCCAAACCGTTTCATTTTCATTGTTCTCCGGAAGGCGCACCGCCAACTTCGGAATTACGCCCCGATGCCTGACCCTGAGGGAAAACGTTACTATTCCGGCCCGCCGGTAAAAAGATATATCCGCGCGCAGGACGCCCTGACTGGTGCGAATCGGCCAGTTTTTCATGCGGTAACCCAACCATGAGGGCGGAAGACACGGAATGATCCGCACTTCATTCAGCGACGTATCATCAACACCTGCAATCAAACGCGCTACTTTGAGCGGTTCCGAGACATTGACGAGATTCAGCGGCCCGCACCCGGCTGTCAGTTCGATCTTTCCAACGGCATCGGGAGAATACATCCGCTCATAGAAATAGTAGGGCGAAAGACGTTCGTAATGATATTGATTCAGACTAAAAATCATGTGCGGCGATTTGTAAGTCGTCTCCGCCAAAAACTCCAGTCCGTGTCCTGCCATATCCAGTTTATCAGACAGCAGCATATCCTGCAGCGCATACCCCTGCCCGTACGAAGGACTGGTAAGCAGGCCCTTATGTGTGTAGTTCATCTGCGCCCAAAAGCCGTATTTGTCAAACTCCCGTTTCCGCAATGGAAAAGCATATAATTCATTGAAGGTTTTCAGGCCGTAAATCAACGCTCCCCGCCACGGCCATGTCGTCGGATCAAAGCCCAACACATCGGCAGACATACACACAACACCATTGAGACCGCCGCCTCCGGAACGCGTCGCGCTGTCAACATCGTTCAAGTTTGGTTTCAGAGTTTTGGTATCAATGCCCCAAATCCACGAACCTTTATTGTTCACCAGGTATTTTCCGATGTTGTGAAAGAGCTTCAGGGCATCCTGGCGCAATTGCTTCGCGGCAACAGGATCCCCTGACTCATCCTCCATATTGGCCGCGCTCAACAAAGCCAGCGCGCACAAATTATTTTGGACAACGTTGTAGTCCTCACGCCCTTTTCCCCCGCCAAATTCACCCGAACCTGGAACAAGCGGCCCAATCTCAATAAGATGGTGAATGCCGCGGACTGGCGACGATGGCTGATGCAAAAATTGATAAAGCCGCGCGCGAAATGGGTCCTCGACAGGCAAACGTTCCCATAGCGCAACCATCGCAATAATCGTTGCAGCCTGGCCATCCATTTCTGAGCCGTCCTGGGGACCTTTTTGCGGATCCAGAAATCGGGGAAATCCGATGAAACCGTCGCTGTTGGTTCCAACAAGGTCCATAATGCATTGGGCAACCTGGCAGGCATGCTCATAATAACCCCAAAAAACCAGTTCACGCATGAAAGTCCCCGCGTCGCGCGTCCACATCGTACCGTACCAGGGTTGCCCCGCCGGCGACGCATTGACAAAACCGGCTGGAAAGTTTTTTTCCGGATCGGAAACATAGTCCCGTTCGAGGGCGCCTTTGAAAGAGTCCGTGATTTCCTTGGAAAATAAAACAGCGCTTTCCGGCCCAAGGAATTCAATTTCGCCCGGCGCGTCTGCCTTGAGGTCAAAAGCCGTGTTTTTCGAGCGTACCGGCGCAACGACCGCGAGCGCGGGCAGGCTTTTAGCACAAAGTTGGCCGGAAACCGTTCCAATAATCGTCAAATAGAAGAGGTAACGATTCAACCTCCTCAATCGCTTGGTAAACAACCAGAGACGCGGCAATATTCTCATTCTTCCTGTGATCCTAAACTGCCTTTAACAGTCTCATCAAGGCACTCTTTCCAACAAAGCCGCCTTTTTTCCCAATTGTCCAAGGTCGTCCTGATAGAAGTATAACTGGCGCCCGCCAGGTCCCTGGGCGGTGCTCCAGGAATGTATAAACATCATTTTATGCGGGGCTACAACCCAATGCGCCGAACCGTCAATGAATGCCTCGTTCCCGCCGGCGGGCATGGACCCGCTGGCGTCCTTATGCGCCGGCAAGTCAGCCCATCCGGAGCCATCGTTGGGCCAGCTAAAGTTTACGCCATCAGGCGAGGCCACCACGTCGGCAACCAGCATCCAACCAGCTCGTGACGTGGTTGTCTTTATTGGACTGCACGAAGGCCCGTCATAGATATCGTCTTGCCAATTGGTGATTCCGCCGTAATACTGATAGGCCGTCAGGAACTGATAGTACGGCGCCCCGGCAAATTTTGGGAAGCCGGGGCGATCGGGACAATCCCACACGCTCGGAGCATTATTTGTCTCGTTGATCGGAATTCCCAGATCCGCCCACGCGCTGCTCATCCCGTTGCTATCTATCTGGATGGGAAGCAGTCCTCCGCTTGCGATCGGCACGAAATCGTTGTTGTCGTTGGCATAGACTATCGCCCCGGTGGCGATCTGCTTCAAGTTGCTCAAGCAATCGGTCCGTTTCCCCCGTTCCTCCGCCGAAGATAGAACCGGCAATAAAATGGCGGCCAAAATCGCGATAATGGCGATGACGACCAGCAACTCGATGAGCGTGAAGGCGATTTTGCGCGCCTTCACGCTTCGAGTTTTTCCAGCAAAATCCAGGCTTTCACTCCTTGTCAAATCATCCACCAGAGCGCTGTCTTTTGGCATGGTTAAATTCCTTACCCGCGAACAAGCTGACGGCAATAGACTCAGGATCATATGGCTTTCTAACAGTAACTTAAAGCACGACCCGCTTTGACGCTATCGCCCGTTTGGGCGAGCGAAATACGGGCCATCGAGGGAGCCAATGTGCCCGCCTAGCCGCCACATCTCTCAGAAAAGTCCCCTCCCGCGCCCAATTCCTGACGCGCCACGTTACACATACTGGCTCAGTTCTCCTTAATCCGGAAAAACCGGCGGATATTCGTCAGCGGCGCCACGAACGGCGAAATCCCGTTCGTCAAATCGCTGTAAGGC